>NZ_VOZA01000008.1:0-8596 GCF_013420015.1 Acinetobacter sp. YH12039
ATGAAATACGGTATTCTGATGTGACAAAACCTGAATCCTGGTCGTTAAAGTGTTTGTTTGCACTCATATTTTAACTGTTAGGACTCAGGTTTTTTTATTTAAAGCAAACTATGGGACAGCAGTGACCTGATGGTGCTTTTTTTATCTTTCACTTTTTAAGTTAAGCTCGAATAAAACGGAAACATTCCAAAGATCAGACCTGCTGCTAACATGACAAAACAGGTGATTACAGCCCAGATAATGGTAAATTTCTGATGTTGTCCAAACTCGATCCCCGCAAGTCCACAGAGTAAATAGGTCGAAGGGACAAGCGGTGAGAGTAGATGTACAGGTTGTCCTACGATCGAGGCACGTGCCATTTCTACAGGTGCAATTCCATAATGAGCGGCAGCATCAGAAAGAATTGGCAAAACCCCGAAATAGAAAGCATCATTCGACATAAAGAAAGTCATCGGCATACTGATGACAGCGGTTATCGGTGCTAAATAGGGACCCATACTTTCAGGGATAATCGCCACAAGTTCTTTAGACATGGCTTCTACCATACCTGTTCCGGCTAAAATTCCCGTAAAAATACCTGCAGCAAAAATAATACCGACCACGTTTAAAGCACTACCTGCATGGTGTGCGATTAACTTTTTTTGCAAGTCGACATTTTTGTAGTTGACGACTAGCGCAATACATAAAGCCACCATGAATAAAATAGGCATAGGTAAAATACTAAAAACCAGACAAATCATCAGAACGACGGTTAACAGTGCATTAAACCAACGTAGATCTGCGCGGTTGGCTTTTGGATTATCTGAGATTTGAATGTTTTCACCATGACTGATATCCAATTGGACAATTCCCAGACGCTTTCTTTCCATGCGACCATACATGGTTCCCAAAAAGTACAACCAGCCGATGGCAAATAGCATCGGTAAAACCATCGGAACAAAAACATCACTTGGGTCGACATGAAGTACGCTGGCGGCGCGGGCTGTAGGCCCACCCCATGGCGTAAGGTTCATAATGCCGCTAGAGAGCATAATCAAACATGCCATAATCAATGGGCTCATACCTAAGCGCTTATAGAGTGGCAGCATGGCAGCAACACAGATCATATAGGTTGTAGAACCATCTCCATCCAAAGAGACAATTAACGTCAGGGTAATGGTTCCAAGAACGACTTTTAAGGGATCACCTTTGACCATTTTTAAGATAAATTTCACCGAAGGGTCGAACAAACCTGTATCAATCATGATGGCAAAATACAGAATCGCAAAAAGCAGCATGATGCCAGTCGGTGCAAGTTTTTTTACACCTTCTATCATCATTTCGCCAATTTCATTTATTTGTATGTGTGACAAGCTGTCAAAATAAAAACCAAGTAACCACGCAATCAAGGCAAAAAGTAGGGGAATTAAAGTCAGTGCGACAAGTGGGCTTAAGCGTTTCGACATGATCAAATACATAAAGCACAAGATCATGCCCAAACCGAGTACGGTTAACATGGTTCATTCCTTTGAAATATAAAGCTGTTTTTAAATCCAAGGGCAGAGCATAAAGAGAAAATTCATCAGTCAAAACAAAGGTGAGAAAATGTGAAATACATCACTATTTTAGTGGGAAATAGTCATTAATAATGAAGGTATTAGGGAAGGGCGGTTTTTCGATTTATTTTAATTTGTATTCAAAAAAAGTGGTCTGTTTACATTTATTCAACATCAGTAGAGAACTGTAAGTGCTGTGCAGATCCAGTTTGATCACAACAAGTACGCTTATGCAAAAATAGACAGTAGGGTCCGAATCGGCCAACTAAATAATCGGAACCAAAAAATTAAGGGATTATAAAAAAACAGACCAAAACGCATGGTTTCGTCATAGCGTTGTCGACCGCGTTCATAGGGATAAGGCGTTAAAAACCAAGCAGTGACGATCAGCGCAACACCGAGCAATAGAAATAAAGGTTGTGGATGAGCTTTGAAAAAATAATAGATTAGATAAGCCCCAGTATAAAAACTAAAGCAAGTCAAAATCGCTTTAAGTGAAAAAGACATCTTCGTATTCCATCGTATTTATATTTTATTGTTTTAGAAAAAAGAAGAATCGAATTAATCCGATTCTTCTGGTGTATCAAGTTCAGTTTCAGCCTGTTGTAAGCGGGTCACTAATAATTGGTCAATTTTAAAGTGGTCTACATCAACAACTTCAAATTTGTAGCCATGATAAGTAACAAAGTCAGCTGGACGTGGAATTTTACGCAGTTTAAACATCATAAAGCCCGCAAGGGTTTCATAGTTTTCTTCATCGGGCATTTCATCTAAAGCGAGGGCATGCTTTAAATCTTCAATTGGTGTACTGCCATCGATAAGCCAAGAATCTGCATCACGTTTAATAATTTGTTGTTCTGCTTCAATCGGTGTTACCCAGTCGCCCATCACGGTAATCATAATGTCGGAGAGGGTAATAACGCCGACAACCAACGCATATTCGTTAATTACTACGGCAAATTTTTCTTTGGTTGAACGAAAGCGATCGAGTAATTCAGACAGTGTTAATGTATCTGGAATCGTGAGGACATTACGAATAGTATTTTCATTGAGCTGTAGAAGTGACTGATTGTTGAGGATACGAACCAAAATATCTTTGGCATCCACATAGCCAATCACGTCATCAATATTTTCACTACAGACCAAAAACTTCGAATATGGAAATTCAGCGAGTTTTTGACGAATACTGGCTTCTGATTCTTTTAGGGTAAAGTACACCACGTTTTCACGTGTAGTCATACTTGAAGGGACGTTACGTTCTTCCAGCTCAAATACGTTTTCAATAAAGTGGTGTTCTTGCTTTTGTAGTACACCAGCTTGAGCACCGGCATCCATCACGGCTGAAATATCGTCAAAGGTAATATTGTCATCACGTGTTGTATTCACTTTAAATAAACGAAACAACAAATTGGCAATGGCATTAATCACCCACGCCATTGGCTTACACACCTTAATAAAGATTTGAATCGGGTCAACAACAGCAACGGCAATTTTTTCAGGTGCGATCATCGCCAAACGTTTTGGCATCAAATCAGCAAATAGAATGAATAAGGATGTGACTAAAGTAAACGACAGTGTGAATCCAATGGTTTCAGTCCACGGACCTTGATAAAAACGAGTGACTAAGGTTATGAAATAAGGACGAAAAGCACCTTCACCCAAAATACCGCCGAGAATTGCTACGGCATTTAAGCCAATTTGTGATGCGGCGAAAAAGTCTGCTGAGTTGGCTTGTAAGTCAAGCACACGTTGTGCACGTGAATCTCCAGATTCAGCCAAAATTTTAAGTTTTACTTTTCGTGCACCCGCAAGGGCAATTTCTGTTAATGAAAGAAAACCCGCACCGACGATCAGGAGAATAATAATGACAATATTTTGGAAAAGGCTCACGAATACACCTGTTTGTGATTCATTCTATTTTTCTGTATTTCTAACACAAAAATGGGCAAGGTAGTAGTCTTAACTACTACCTATATAGTGACAGTATACGTTTGAATTAATAAGGAATTAAAGAATTAATTACTGATACTGTGAAAACTGAGAGTTATTCATTAAGTATTCGCGGTTTTCTTCTTCAATCATTTGACGTGCAACATACAAAATAAGTTGACGTAACCAGCGATGAGCAGGGTGATGATGAAGTAACGGACACCACGCCATTTTTAATTCAAATTCAGGAATATAGAATGGAGGATCACGAAGTAATAGGTTTTGACTTTTAGCTTGAAGGCGAGCAATACGGCTTGGCAGAGTCGCAACTAAGTCAACATTCGATGCCAATAAGCCTGGCATTTGATAATGACGGGTGAAAACTGAAATTTTACGTTTTTGGCCAATACGTTCTAAGGCTTGATCAATCCAACCTAGACCCGCTTGTTTTTCAGGATTGACACCAAAACCAACACCCATACCTGTTTTAGACACCCAAATGTGTTGTGCATCTAGATAACTTTTCAGGTTTAAGTTATTTGCAGCAGGGTGCTTGGCATTTAAAAGGCATGAAAAACTGTCACGCCAGACCAATACTTGGTGGAAACTTTGCGGAATTTCATTAAAGCGGTTAATCGCCAAGTCGACTTTACCTTGTTCCATATCTCGATAAGACACATCACTAGGCGTTAAAAAATCCAGAACCACATTGGGTGCTTCTGAGCGCAAAGCTTTTACTAGGCGCGGCACTAGTGTTGCTTCAGCATAATCTGACGTCATGATGCGGAAGACACGATTTGAAGTGTAAGGTCGGAACTCGGTACGGGGTTCCAAAATCATCGAAAGGTCAGATAAGGCATCACGGATACGTGGCTGTAATTCAAGCGCACGTTCTGTAGGTGTCATACCTTCTGAAGAACGAATAAGAAGTGGATCATTAAATAAGTTGCGTAAACGACGTAAAATATTACTCATCGCAGGCTGAGTTACACCCAGTTGCTCGGCAGCACGAGTCACATTTTTTTCACGAAGAAGTACATCAAGATAAATTAATAGATTGAGATCGACCCGCTCCAGATTCATAAAATAAATACCGACAATAAAATCATGAAATTTATCTGATTATGCCATAACTACTAAGGCTTGTGTAAAAAATGGATGAAAAAATGACGTGTACTTTTGTACTAAAATTCGGCAGTTTTAAGACAAATTTGCTGAAGTGCCAGCACATATTTCTTAAATACTTATTATCTGTTTAGACCGATATTTTTAAGTGAGTGAAATAAAAATACGGAGCAATTTTGTTTATGCGATGTGATGTTCATAAAACAAAAAAATTAGATGAAATATCACATTTACATGATCATTTGAAGACAGAATAACCAAGTATTTAGCTTGGTGAATTTGGGCAAAAATGGCGTAAAAAATGCTGTTTTTTTTAAAAGTGAATGCTCAGTCGACTTAAGTCTAATGAAGAATAATTCATCAAAATGTTTGAAAAATAGACAAAAAAATTAGCAAAATATTTTAATAAAAGTATTTAAATACAAATACTTATAAATGTTGGTTAATTATTATAATACGACTTTAATCTACATATTTTTTAAATAAATACTGAAAATTAATGCAGAATATTGGATTAATTTTTTTAGTCAATCTACTCTGTGTCTATCGCAACGAAGTGTTCTAAATCTGAACAATCATTCGAGGGTATGATTTTAGCCTTACGTTGCAGAAAAATCCTAATATTATTACAGGAACATATCATGTCTACATACTTAACAGCGATTGATGCAATCCGTGAATTAAAAGCAAAATTCGGAAGCACTTGGCGCGATATTAGCCCAGAAGATGCTGCACGTATGCAAATGCAAAACCGTTTCAAAACTGGTTTAGACATTGCGAAATATACAGCTGCTATTATGCGTCGTGATATGGCTGCTTATGATGCTGATTCTAGCAAATACACTCAATCATTAGGTTGCTGGCACGGTTTCATCGCACAACAAAAAATGATTGCGAACAAAAAATACTTCGGTACAACTGAACGTCGCTATATCTACCTTTCAGGTTGGATGGTTGCAGCTCTTCGTTCAGAATTCGGTCCACTTCCTGACCAATCTATGCACGAAAAAACTTCAGTTCCTGCATTGATCGAAGAAATCTACACTTTCCTACGTCAAGCTGACGCGAAAGAATTAAACGACTTGTTCCGTGCGCTTAAAAAAGCAAACGAAGCTGGTGATACTGCTAAAGCTGCTGAAATCACTGCTCAAATCGACGGTTTCCAAACTCACGTTGTGCCAATTATTGCTGACATCGACGCTGGTTTCGGTAACGAAGAAGCGACTTACTTACTAGCTAAGAAAATGATCGAAGCGGGTGCTTGTGCACTTCAAATCGAAAACCAAGTATCTGACGCTAAACAATGTGGTCACCAAGCTGGTAAAGTTACAGTTCCACACGAAGACTTCATCGCGAAAATCCACGCTCTTCGCTATGCATTCTTAGAAATGGGTCTTGATGACGGTATCATCGTTGCTCGTACTGACTCTGAAGGCGCTGACTTGACTCAAAAAATCCCAGTGGTTAAAGAGCCAGGCGACATCGCTTCTCAATACATCAGCTACTTAGACACAACTGAAATTGACATTTCAGAAGCTCAAGAAGACGAAATCCTAATCAAGCGTAACGGTAAACTTCACCGTCCAAAACGTCTTGCTTCTGGCTTGTACCAGTTCCGTCCAGACACGCAAATCGACCGCGTTGTACTTGACTGTGTATCTAGCCTTCAAAATGGTGCTGACCTTCTTTGGATCGAAACTGCGACTCCAAACGTTGAAGAAATTGCTCACATGGTTAACCGTGTTAAAGAAACAGTTCCAAATGCGAAACTTGTTTATAACAACTCGCCTTCATTCAACTGGACTTTAAACTTCCGTCAACAAGCTTACGACCGTTGGGTTGCTGAAGGTAAAGACGTTTCTGCTTACGACCGTGCTAAACTAATGAGCGCTGAATACGATAACTCTGAATTAGCTGCTGAAGCTGACGAAAAAGTTCGTACGTTCCAAGCTGATGCTTCTCGTGAAGCGGGCGTGTTCCATCACTTGATCACACTTCCGACTTACCATACAGCTGCTCTTTCTACTCACGAGCTTGCTCAAGGTTACTTCGGCGACCAAGGTATGCTTGCTTATGTAGCTGGCGTTCAACGTAAAGAAATCCGCGGTACGATTTCTTGTGTTAAACACCAAGCAATGGCTGGTTCTGACATCGGTGACGACCACAAAGAAATCTTCGCTGGTGACAACGCGCTTAAAGCGGGTGACGATGCGAAAAACACAATGAACCAATTCGCTGCTCACTAAGCATTGAACTGATTCGAAAAAAAGCCCAGCGAAAGCTGGGTTTTTTTATGGCTTTAAAATCTTCTTAAATCCATTTATTAAAGTGTGTCGATATAAAAAAGCAGGGCATAACCCTGCAAATAGAGTGAGACAGCCTTTATTTAAGGCAAAAGGATAATAAACCAAGTAAAAAAGATAATTGCTAAAGCAACGAATTGAGCGGCACTCCCCATATCTTTTGCAATTTTAGAAAGTGGATGCTTGTCTAAAGATACGCGGTCGACAACGGCTTCAATGGCAGAATTGAATAACTCAACTATCAAGGCAAATAAGCACACCACTACCATAAGGGCATGTTCAGCACGACTCACATCGAGAAAATAACTGGTAGGAATAAGCACAATATTCATCCAGACAATTTGTCGAAATGCAGCTTCATTTTGATAAGCAGCTTTGAATCCGTCGAGGGAATATTGCGTTGCATTTAAAATTCGTTTAAATCCAGATTTGCCTTTAAACGGGGAAATTTCACTCATAGCACTGTACAGACGTATAGATTTAAAAACTGGCGAAAATATAACATGCCAAGCTTAAAGTTTTCTTGCATTCAGTTTTTATTTTATTGGGCCTAAAAATTTAAGGGGATTTACATAAGCCTGTATCAAGTTAGTGCTATGTTTATTCATTATTAGACTTAAAATCTACCTGAATTTCAGGCACAATACAGGCGTTTAAATTTTTTAATTTTGAAGCCTTTGCTTCATTGCATGAAATAATAAAAGTGATATAGGTCAACAATGAAATACTTTAGTTTTGCTGTGCTTGCAGCAACACTTTTAACCAGCCAGGTTGTCAGTGCAGAGCCGGCAGTTATTCAAACGGAAATCAAAACGAATGTGACTCAGCCCATGGGATTTTATCCTTTCCAAGTGGGTGCGTATAAAGTCATTGCTTTAAAAGATGGGACACTCGAATTAAGTCCTGATTTATTTAAACAAAATTTAACACCAGAAGAAGTTCGCGCTTTATTCCAAAAGCTTGCTGTTGATCAGAGCAAAGGTATACAAACCAGTGTCAATGCCTACCTGATTGATGATGGACAAGGCGGTATCAGTCTTGTTGATAGTGGTGCAGCCAGTTGTTTTGGTCCGAACTTAGGTTCTATTGCACAAAATATTGAAGCAGCTGGCTATAAGCTTAATCGTGTACGCAGTGTTTTCTTAACCCATTTACATCCTGATCATGCATGTGGCATTGCGAAACAAGGTAAGGCTGTGTTTCCAAATGCAACGATCTACGTCAATGAACAAGAAAGTCAGTATTGGTTAAGTGAAAGCACCGTCGACACTTTAGCTACCGAAAAACGTGAAGGTTATTTAGCGACCGTTGCAAAAATTAAAGCTGCGATTGCGCCATATCAAACCATGCGGAGTTTTAAGACCTTTAGCGTTGGTTCTGTGATTAATGGATTAGAAGTACTACCGAGTGTTGGGCATACACCAGGGCATTATTCTTTTATCTTAAAGTCGCAAGCTAAAAGTTTTGCTATCCTCGGTGATGTGGTTCATTCGTATCATTTACAGTTTGAACAACCCAAGTTATCTGTCGATTTTGATGTCGATCCGGTCAAAGCCAGTGAAACTCGTTTAGCAATTTTTAAACGTTTTGCTCAAGAGCAAACCTTCGTTGCATTTGCACATTTACCATTTCCGGGTATTGGTAAAATTAGTGAAATGAATGATGGTCAGTTCCGTTGGAACCCGCTAAATTTAGCTCCGACAG
>NZ_VOZA01000091.1:0-5168 GCF_013420015.1 Acinetobacter sp. YH12039
GAGGATCAGAAAGCTTGTTTGAATCGATGTATTTCATCCGCAGATTATGCACGAATGCTAAGAAATCCGGAGTGCAAATATTAACCAAAAAGAAGATCGTTTTTTGATTTATGAAAGAGATCTATTAATTAAAGATTTTATTCGGTAGAAATTAAAGCTCACGCATGTGGGCTTTAATTAATAGTATAGGTAATAGTGCACTACTAGACTAAACAATTAAATTGGTCATCTGAATAATTGTTCTGCTGTTAAAAAATTAATATATTAAATGAATACCTTATGCATAACTATTGAACTATTCTTACTTTTGCGCCACTCTAAGAAAAACAACCTATTGTAATTTATAAAATATGTTTTCAAAAATTAAATTCGGCATCTTTAAAATAATTCTCGATACACATATTTTAATTTTTTTAATATTCGCTTTCATCTTCATTCATTATTTATTTATACTTTTCTTTCGGTAACAAACTTTTTAATCTTAGTAAAAACTATGAACACTTAAATTTTATAAGTTCTCTTTTAGCATCAAGTGCTACAACTTTTGCCGCTGTTACTGCAGCAATACTCGTTTTGAATTGGAAACAACAACATAATTTATCTTTAATTTCAAAATTGATTTCCGATGTTTGGGATCTACATAGTAAATTTACTTCAGAAATTTACAAATTAGCTTATGGCTTCTCCATTCATACAACTGAGGATGAATATAAATCTATTTATTCCGAACTGGTTCAGATAGCTGTTCCTTTACGAACAAAAGCACAACAATTACAAATTCTTTTTGAAGGAAAAATTGATCATAAGAGCTGGGAACTACTTCAAAACTATATAAACTATCTAGAATATTTTTATCCATGGAATGCTATAGACTTTTTAGAGTTTAGGGATTGCCGACATGATTTCAATACTGAATTTAGGCATGCAGATTCTTCAATAATACATGTTTGCCAAAAATACATATCTTTAGAATAAAACCCATACCAAGCATGGGTTTTACATCGTTTTTATAGCTTATGCAAATTATGCTGTTTTCGCGAAGTTTCCATTTCCTATTAGACGTACCTGCTCTTCTTCACGGCGCATAATCACTTTACCATTCCGCACACTTAACACCGCTTTGGCTTGATTGGCGACAACATCATAATCATTCTGCCCCGGCAAAATAATAAAACTTGCAGGGCGGCCAACTTCTATCCCGTATTGATTACCCAAGCACAGTGTTTTCGCAGAATTGTCCGATACAAAATCTAAGCAGCGCTGTAAATCTTCATAGCCCAGCATATGGCAAATGTGCAGACCCGCATCCAAAATGCGCAGAATATTGCCATTGCCTACTGGATACCACGGGTCACGAATTGAATCCTGAGCAAAACTAATATTCATACCTGCACGGTCAATTTCTGCAACTCGGGTTAATCCACGGCGTTTAGGATAAGTATCAAAACGGCCCTGCAAATGAATACTTTCAGTTGGGCAGGAAATAAAATTAATCTTCGAGCGTTTTAGCAAGCGGAATAACTTATAGCAATACGCATTATCATAAGATCCCATAGCCGTAGTGTGGCTGGCTGTGACACGCTCCCCCATGCCGCGTACACGCGCTTCATCAGCAAGTACTTCTAAAAAACGCGATGCAGGATCATCAATTTCATCACAATGTACATCGACTAAACGATCATATTTTTCAGCTAAATCCATCAGAAAATGTACTGAGCTCACCCCTTTTTCACGGGTATATTCAAAGTGCGGAATACCGCCAACCACATCTGCACCCAGCTTGATTGCTTCTTCCATCAAGCCGCGGCCATTTTTATAAGATTCAATTCCTTCTTGCGGAAAAGCCACAATCTGCAGATTTACTTTAGATTTAATTTCGTCTTTCACTTCTAGCATCGCGTGCAGTGCAGTAAGCGCAGGATCTGTAACATCCACATGAGTCCGCACATGCTGTATACCGTGCGCCACCAGCATATCCACGGTTTTTTTCGCACGAAGTTTAGTATCTTCAAAAGTAATAGTTTCTTTACGTTGCCCCCAGCGCTCAATGCCTTCAAACAGCGTACCCGACATATTCCATTCAGGCTCACCCGCTGTCAGTACGGCATCAAGATGAATATGCGGATCAATCATTGGCGCCATAAGCAGCTGCTGTTTGGCATCAATAATTTGTGAAAATTCTCCGTTTGGATTGTCATTGCTTTGAAGCACACCATCTTGCAATTCAATACGGTCAAATTTTCCATTGCTATAGGCAACTGTATACAATCCCTCTTTATGGCGTAATTTTGCATTAATCACTTTCGCGCTTGCTGTATTCATCTCTGTATTTCCTATTTCAATCTATATAAATTAGTGGGTCATGTGCCAAATCAGCAAAGCAACAGATGCATTCAGCCTAAAATTGGCATGGCTAATGGCCTGACCTGTTAGTGCTTCAATTTTTTGAATGCGCTGATTTAAAGTGTTGCGGTGAATGCCTAGACGCTGTGCAGATGCATTCAAGTTGCCATTTTCTTTCAGTACGGCATCCAAGGTTTCCAGCAGCAGATAAGGATGTTTTTTGTCACTGAGCAGCAACATGCCTATGGTTTCCTGCATAAATTGCTGAATGACTGATTTATTTGGAATGGCTTTGAGCAATTTCAAAATGCCTAAATTTTTGTAGAGACAAATACCATTTTCTGCCTGCACATCTAAAGCAATATCCTGCGCCTGCGAGGCTTCCCAAAAACCGCGCTGAAAAGCGACGGCGGAATTGACTTGATTGGACAGTCCTGCAAAAACTTTTAGCTCAGCATCTAAAGTGTTCAAATGTTCAATGAGGCTGGATAATGCTTTCATCCAATCTTCAAGGCTGTCATGTTCTAAAGACAGTACTGCAGTAAATTGATCGCCTTGCCGGATAACGGGAAAAACCTGCTGATGCTGCTTGCACCAACTGTCCAGTTGCTCATAACACTGCTGCTTCCGCTGATACAGCTGAGATTCCAGAGATTGTTCACCGCCTTGAAACAAAGCTTGCATATTGCCTAATTTAAAGACTGCAATAGCATGCCGACCCAGCACAGGCAGATCCAAATGTTTGGCTCTCAGCTGTATGGTTTCTAAAGAGGGATAATCCCCCATTAATAGCTGTGTCAGTACATCCTGCGCAGATTTTTTTACTTGAGAAAGCTGAACTAAGCGTGTGCCAATGATATGCGTGACTTCAATCATTTTCAGGCTGTACGGCTGTTCAATTAAAGGCAGCTGCAATTCTTCAGCGCGCTGAATCACGCTAGGCGGAATTACATGAATAAACTCTGCACCAGTCATGACCACTAAGCCTGAAACATTACGCTGTGAAGCCTGTTCCAGCAAAGCCAGCAAGTTGTTTTCATCTCGCACATAATTAATGCCTGTGACAAAAACCAGCTCACCACCTTCAATCCAGTCTGCAATACTTTCATTTTCCGCAACATAAAACCAGCGTACGGTTTTATGCACATTGCTTTGCCCTGCCCGCAGTTTCATTTCATACAGGGCTGGCAGATTAAGCACATCTTGCACACTCATGCTCATGGCTTACTCCGCCGCCTGCTGTAATACAGCCTGCTTAACTGGAAAGAGCGCATTCAGTACGGAATAGCATATAAATGCCACTGCTATACCAACAAGTGGCGCAATCCAAGGCGATGTATACGCGCAAACTGCACCCAAGCTGTAAGCAATCAGTCCAATCCAATTAAAGTTAGGCAATTGAGCTTCTGCCAAACGTGGATATTTTCCCTTATAGCGCACCCAATAGTCCGCCATAATTACGCCACCCACAGGCGGAATAATTGCACCCAGCAGTAATAAAAATGGAATCAGCAGCTCATACATACCCATCACCGCGAGAATGATGCCGACCACAGCAGAAATCATAACCATGGTTTTACGACGTTCACTGCGTACCAAATGGCATGCTGCTGCAGAGACGTTGTAAATCGTTGGCCCTTGAATCGTCCAGAGGTTCAGACACAGCATAATAATGGCTGCTAGGGATAAGCCCTGCAAAATAAGCACTTCCACAATATCTGATTGCTGATAAACAATTGCCATCCATGCCCCAGCTAGCACCATTAGGCCATTGCCAATAACAAAACTAATCAGGCAGGCCCAAACAGCTACTCGGCTACTTTTCGCCATACGTGTCCAATTGGTGATTTGTGTTGCACCACTAGCAAAAGTGCCAAAAACCATGGTAATTGCTGTCGCATAAGTCAGGCTTTCCGTCGGTTGAACACTGTTTAAACCTTCCCAGCCGCCAATTTCTTTGGTTGCTAGGTAAATTGAACCCAACAATAAAAGGAACATTAAGGGAATAGATACTCGAGAAAGATATTCCAAGCCTTTAAAGCCAATCAGCGCAGTAATAGAAAAGCCCAAGCCAAACATCACCATCAGTGGAATATTCCATGCTTCTGGCAAATGAATAATCTTGGCTAAGGAAATAGCTAAAGTTGCTGTGCCCCATGCAAACCAGCCCAGCTCCGCAAAGCCCAATAAAAAGTCGGACAATTTACTGCCTAAATTGCCAAAGCAGAAACGCCCCATAAGTACGGTATTTAGTCCGCTGCGAGCAGAAATTAGACCCAGTGATGCGGCATACAGCGCCAGCAGTAAATTACCAATCGCAGTAATCCAAAGAATATCGATAAACTCAAAAGCGACACCAATTTTGCCGCCAGCAAACATCGTTCCCGTAAAAAACGTAAAACTGAACAGTACCAAAGCGATAGGCAAAAACCCTTTACGCTGCGTATCTGGTGTTTCGGTCAGCGGACTTTCATCATGTTCATTCATAAGCACACCCTGCAAATGATTCATTAAGGAATACGCCTCAATTGCAAAAGCTGTGCCGAGTTTAATAAGGGCTAAATTGCATTATTTTTCATTCATTTTATGTGCAAAATGCATATATTTTTTAATGTATATCCTTAATTGGCGCAACAAAACTGTGCATCATTCACAAGCAACGCACTCAATGCTGGGCAAAAAAAAGGATGCCTCAGCACACTGCTGTCCCATAGTTTGCTTTAAATAAAAAAACCTGAGTCCTAACAGTTAAAATATGAGTGCAAACAAACACTTTAACGACCAGGATTCAGGTTTTGTCACATCAGAATACCGTATTTCATGAG
>NZ_VOZA01000092.1:0-5029 GCF_013420015.1 Acinetobacter sp. YH12039
AAATGTATATCGTTGGCAGAAGAAATTATTTAGACCAATTATCAAAAGCTTCATTGATGACTTTATTCTCGATAAAAATCATCTGCTACCACAGAGAATCTTTAAATAATAGTGCGTAAGTCCTAATAAAGTAAAGCCGGTTTCTTTATTGTAAAGCATTGATTTAATCCAAAATTTAATATTATTTTTATATGTTTAGTGTTATATGTGTTTTTAATGGCGATATTAATTTTGAGTATAGAATTTTATTACTCAATTTTAGATAAAGCTGTTAAAATGAAAATAGCAAGTGACAATAGGCGATTCACTGCTCAAAATTGAGTAAAAATTTACCGAATTACAACGGAAATTGTAAGTAATTTTGTCAATAATTTACTTGATTAGATTAATCAAGCACTTGGAAAAAGAATAAAGTGTTTGTATGATTCAGCGTAAATAGCTTAAAAAAAAACTGGGGTATAAGAAAGCCTATCTCAGGATAGCCAATTTTTCGGCTTGAGCTTGAACAACAATTGTTATCTCTGGAGGATAAATCCATGAAAATGAGTCGTATTGCATTAGCAATGCTCGTAGCTGCTCCTTTAGCAGCTGCAAACGCAGGCGTAACTGTTACTCCATTAATGCTTGGTTACACTTTCCAAGATTCTCAACACAACAACAGCCGTGGCAACTTAACTGAAAGTCCTGAGCTACAAGACGACTTGTTTGTTGGTGCAGCACTTGGTGTTGAATTAACTCCATGGTTAGGTTTCGAAGCTGAATATAACCAAGTTAAAGGTGATGTTGATCCGCTTGACAGCGAATACAAACAAACTCAAATCAACGGTAACTTTTATGCTACTTCTGATTTGATTACTAAAAACTATGACAGCAAAGTTAAGCCATATGTATTGTTAGGTGCTGGTCACTATAAATACAAATTTGACGAAGCTGCTGCTCGTGGTGTATCTCCATCTGCACAAGCTCGTGGTACTACTGAAGAAGGTACTTTGGGTAATGCTGGTCTAGGTGCTTTCTGGCGCTTAAACGATGCTTTATCTCTACGTACAGAAGCTCGTGCTACTTACAACATCGATGAAGATTTCTGGAACTACACAGCTTTAGCTGGTCTTAACGTAGTTCTTGGCGGTCACTTGAAACCTGCTGCTCCTGTAGTTGAAGTTGCTCCTGTAACTCCTGTTGCTCCAGTTGCTCCAGCTCCTCAAGAGTTGACTGAAGATCTTAACATGGAACTTCGTGTGTTCTTTGATACAAACAAATCAAACATCAAAGATCAATACAAACCTGAAATTGCTAAAGTAGCTGAAAAATTAGGCGAATACCCTAATGCTACAGCGAACATCGAAGGTCACACAGATAACACTGGTCCACGTGCTCTAAACGAACGTTTATCACTAGCTCGTGCTAACTCTGTTAAATCTTCGCTTGTTAACGAATACAACGTTGACCCAGCTCGTTTATCTACTCAAGGTTTCGCGTGGGATCAACCAATCGCTGACAACAACACTAAAGAAGGCCGTGCTATGAACCGTCGCGTATTCGCTACGATTTCTGGTAGCCGTACTGTAGTGGCTCAACCTGGTCAAGCTCAATAATTTGAGTTTAACTTCGGTTAGAAAAAAGCGGCTCTTTTGAGTCGCTTTTTTTTTGTTAAAAATTTAAAAAAGGAGATTTAAATTTGGCTAAAAGGCACTAACGCAAAAGCGTTGTTTACTTTTAAATAATCGTTGGATGTAAAAGGATTTATCTATTCATGTGGCAATTAAGCATGTAAAAATTCAAAATATTGTATATTAATTAATCATCTGTTTGCCTAAGAGCTTTAATTGAACATAACCAGGTTGTATTTTTATTTTTTTATAAAAGCAATAAAAAAACAATTATTTACATTTGTCTTATCTACAATTTATAAAAAATGAATATTTATATTTTTCATTAAAAAAATATAATCATCGGGATTCATGATGCAGTTAAGAATTATTCTAAATATAATAATGATTCTTATTCAAGTAAAACTAATCTTGAAATGATGAATAATTTTGCAAAAACACACTTAGTACGTTCTATAACTATGGTGCTGCTCGGTGTTGGAGGGGCTACATCTGTGTTTGCAGCGGATACAACGGTACTTGAGACGATTGAGGTTGAGGTACCTGCAGAAAAGCAACTTGCAAATGGTAAGTTGAAAGCCAATACAGACCTAGGTGCTTTGGGAAATCAAAAAATTGTTGATACGCCATTTAGCGTAACAGCATATAGTGAAAAACTGATTGAAGAACAGCAAGCGTCAACTGTAGCACAAGTTTTAAAAAATGATGCGAGTATTCGTATGACCACGAATCAGGGGCATTTATATGAAAATTTCCAAATTCGTGGATTTGGTGTGCATGGTGATGAAATTGCTTTAGATGGTTTATACGGAATGGCACCGGTCAGTCGTGTATCCACAGAAACCTTAGAGGCTGTAATGGTCTTGAAGGGGCCAAATGCCTTGGTCGCTGGGATGGCACCTAATGGAGGGGTTGGTGGTGTGATTAATATTACGCCTAAACGTGCACATGAAGATTTAACTAGACTGACTTCTACTCTGGAAGATGAAGGTTATTACCAAAGTCATCTTGATGTTTCACGCCGTTTCGGTGAACAAAAAAAAATTGGTGTTCGCACGAATTTAGTCTATGGCCAAGGTAAACGTAATATTGATGGAGAAGAAGATACTAAAGCACTGGGTTCAATTGCTGCAGACTATACTACAGATCAATTACAAGTAAATTTTGATGCCTATGCAATACATGAAGATCGTGAAAATGGTTCACCAGCCATGGTTTCGTTTGCAAAGATTAAAAAAGTGATTGCGGCACCGGAAGGTGGGTTAAATTATTTTAGGGGCTTAGGAAGTTAAGCATATTAAAAAGTATGGTAACTTCCTTATATGAAAGCAAAAAATAGATACTATTCCCATTCAAGAATCGCAGAAGCAAAATTCAGGCAAATTATTCGCTTTTTTGCCATGGATTTTACTGCATCTGATACTGCTAAACTTACCAATATTTCTGTTCGCTCCATCAATACAATTTATATCAAATTGCGCAAAAAGATTGCTGTCCAATGTGAAGAAATATCTCCCTTCAATGGTATTGTTGAACTGGATGAATCTTACTTTGGTGCTCGTCGTGTTCGTGGTAAGCGAGGTCGTGGGGCATCAGGAAAAACCATTGTATTTGGGTTGCTCAAACGGGATGGAAATGTGTACACGGAAATTGTACCAGATTGCTCAAAAGCTACACTGCAAGGGATTATCCGTGGGCATATAGAACTTGATTCTGTCATCAATACAGATGGATGGAGGGGGTATGATGGTTTAGTTGATATTGGCTTTGATAAGCACTTAAGAGTAAATCACGGTGACAATGAATTTGCTTGTGGTGAACGTCATATTAACGGTATAGAATCCTTTTGGGGCTATGCGAAAAAGCGGCTCAGTAAATTTAATGGAATTGACAAGAAGATGTTTTATTTGCATCTTAAAGAAACGGAATATCGCTTCAATCATCGCCATGGTAATTTATACCTCGATTTGCTTAAAATACTCCGTAACAACCCTCTTTAACTTCCTAAGCCCCTATTTTAATGATTCAGATACTCAAATAGATAGTAAGTTTGTTGGTTTAAAAGCGAAATATGCATTAACACCGAATGCAAATATCTTTGCTGGTGCCGGTTATGCAGATAAAAAATATAAAGGCTTTGTATTTGGCACACGTATGGTTCTGAATAATGAACAAGGTGATGCGACTACACAGACTTATGGTCAATACGCGCACTTTAAAAATACATCCGCAAATATTGGCGGTGATTATAAATTTAATACGGGTATTGTTTCACACAAATTAGGTCTTCGAGCAGATTATCTTAATATTCAGACAGATCAGCATAACCCTGCTACATCCAGTGGATATTCAACTAACTTATATAACCCCGGTCAAAATGGATTAATGGCGGTCGCACCAAGTGTCATGCCATTAAATGACAATACGTTTGCAAGTTATACTTTGAGTGATCAAATTTCATTACTTCAAGACAAACTTCAATTTATTCTCGGTTTACGTTACCAAGATATGGATTTGAAGAATTTTAGTTCACAACGTAAAAATAGTGCTGATTGGCGTTATGAAGAAAATGCTTGGTCACCTAGTTTAGGTCTTGTAGTTAAACCTTTTGGTGAAAATCTTTCTTTATATGCCAATTATGTAGAGGGTTTGAGTCAAGGTAAAACAGTTACAGATGAAAGTGATCTGAATTTTGGAAAAACTTTTGCACCTTTTAAAACCGAACAATATGAAGTGGGTGCTAAATACCAAAATGGATCATGGTTAAATACACTTGCTTTGTATGAGATTAAAAAGCCTGACACAATGGTAATTGATGGGGCGACTACTGATGGTGCAGAAACAAGTGCTCGAGGCATTGAATGGAGTTTCTCAGGACAAGTTCGTGATGGTTTAACGATATTAGGTAACATGGCTTATCTTGATACGGAATATACCAAAGCATTAGGCAATAAAGGCAATGAGCTTCTAGGTATGCCAGATCTTACAGCGACAATTGGTTTGGATTATGCCTTACCTTTACTCGACGGTTTATCTGTGAATGGTCGAGTAAACTATGTAGGTGAACAATATGTTGATTCAGCAAATACCTTACAATTACCTGATTTCACGACAGTGGATTTAGGTGCACGTTATAAAACAAATTTAGGTGGTGTATCTACAACATTTATGGCAAATGTCGACAATGTGACCAATAAAAAATATTGGGAGGGCGTATTTAATGAAAACTTTGCCACGATTGGTGCAGACCGTACCTATAAAGTTGGTGTGACTTTTGATTTCTAAGTTAGATTAGGGTCTGTTGACATTTGTTGATTAAAAAAATAGCGAGATAGTAAAATTAAATCGCCAAACCCAATTTTACACTCGCTATGCCTCGAACAATGCTAAATGATCAACACTGGTCCAAGTTACTTGCT
>NZ_VOZA01000093.1:0-4930 GCF_013420015.1 Acinetobacter sp. YH12039
ATAAAGAGTTCCTGTACCGCCATACTGTCAGCGCAGTGCGGTATCGAAAGGTGCAATCTCTAAGATTGCATGGGTCGCAAAGATTCCCCCACCATAGCTCTTAGCTTGGTGGTGGGAGTATGTCAAGGCTTACACTCCCTATATCGTAGAAGGAAATAAAAAGCCAACAACTCCCATAGAAGAGTGGCAATTAAACGGAGTTTCTTTTGATGGATTATGGCCATTAGAATGTATTCTTGTGGAAGCTAAAGGACGCTATGCTCAATTTTTAGATGGGAGTAAACCTGAATTTATGGTTGAAAAAATATTTAGGGAAATGCTTGCGGAAGCTGCTCGTCAAAGAGCAGTAAATTTACGTTTTAAAACAACAAAATTAGTTTGGTATTTCTATGAAAATGAAACAAAACAACATTTTGATAGTATTGGTGGAAATATCGTTACAAGTATTCATATGCCACTATAACAAGGGTAAATAATGACAGACTTTTATTTAAATTCTATAGCATTTAAAGCATTTCCAAATTCTGAAGATGATGTCAAAGCTCAACTTGAAATATTGGTTAAATTGGTCGAAGATTTGAGAACAGTGAGTCCTGATTTTTCTAATTGGTATGTAAATAGTGGTAGTGATCTCAATCCACCATTGGAATATTCATTTCCTAGTGAAAGTGCTTTTAAATATTTACTGAAATTAAGAAAAAAAGATGCCTTCCAGTCGTTTCTTTTATGGAATGGGCAAGTCGACAATAGCTTATATGCCAGTATTTCTTTGAGTATTATTAATATAAGTTTAAGCTTACAGAAAAGATATTCTTTATCTCAATTAGTTGATATATTTCAAATAATATTAAAATATTTACCATTTAAATATCTCTATTTATCTAATCCATTTTTTATGAAAAACCGTGTTTTCGATCATAGACAACCTGTTTCATCAATTTGCTATGTACCAAAGGCAGTAGAGGACAAAGAACTTCCCTATATTTACCAAAAAATAGAAGTGAATACTTCATTAAATCAGGGAACTATATTAATTTTTGATCAAAATTTATTTGATGAATCAGAGCAGATGAAAAAGAAAATTCAGGAAAATTCCATTGCATTGGTTGATTTAGATCTTATTCCTGAAACTGAATTATCACCTGATTTTTTTAATGAGGTTGAATTCTAGGTTTTAAAATTAACATAATACGCGTTATACGAAATTCTTGAAATTTTACTATAAGTATCAATATCTTATTGAAAACCGTTCCAGTAAACAGCATATTGGAACGGTTTTTATATTACTATTCAACCAATACACTTATAACTTATTCAAAATCAGAAGAGTTTGTTTAGCCCATCTACGCTATCTGTTTTAGACGCTATAACCTAGCCTCAACTTTTTATTGAGGCTCTATTCCAAAAACACTGATTTTTCAAAGTGCCTGAATTGCATAGCATAGAACCAATTCTTCAGCGAGTTTCGCCATGATTTGGTTCGTCATCACAGTTTTTGCAATCGCAGGTCTAATTAAAGGCACGATTGGGTTAGGCCTGCCTGCGGTATCGATGGGCTTACTCACCATGGTGATCAGTCCATTTCAGGCAGCCACGTTATTAATCATTCCATCTATGGTCACCAACTTTTGGCAATTATTTGCCGAAGGGCAGGTGCTGCGACTAATTCAACGCTTTTGGCCCTTGTTACTTGGGATTATCGTCGGTTCAATTTGGAGTATTTTTCCAACTTTAGGACATGGTGAATTTAAAAGTGAAGCTTTACTGGGGGGCATGTTAGCACTATACGGACTGTATGGGCTTTGTGCGAAAAGCTTACCAAACTTTGCACCACATGAAAAATGGTTATCTCCAATTATCGGTTATCTCGGTGGAGCGCTGACTGTAGCCACAGGTGTGGTGGTGATCCCGGTGGTGCCATATTTGCAAGGTTTGCAACTCAAACGCGATGATCTCGTACAGTCACTCGGTTTGGCCTTTACCACGTCAACCATTTGTTTGGCGGTGTTCTTACAGCAAAATCCTGTGGAAGATCTCCCGATTGATTATGCCATGTCAGCCATGGCACTGGTTCCTGCGCTCATTGGCATGTGGGCAGGGAAAAAAATCCGTTACCGCATTCCAGAACAAAAATTCCGTAAGGTGTTTTTTATCGGGTTGATTGCCCTTGGTGGCTATATGATGTTGCACCAGTTTGACGTGATTTAAAGCCTAGACTTAGCTATCCAAAGCAGATTTTTGAGACAGTAGAAACTGACTGAAATGCTGATAATTTAAGGGTAAATCATCAAAATTACGTGCGGTGAGCAGCAATTTTCGATTGGCCCAGTCGCCGCTGAGCTCAACTTGGGCAAAGGCATACAAATTGATTAATCGTTGGGCTGCACGTTTTGGCATGATGGCAATGCCCACACCATTCGCCACCACTTGCGCGATCGCGGCAAAGTTCGGCAAACGCAGCCGATACTGAATTTCACAGCCGAATAATTTGGCTTGAGCCTCGATCGATTGTTGCAAGGAATGATATTGCATCAAACCGACAAAGGGATAATTCAAAATCTCTGCGGGTTTGACGCTAGATATCGAGGCCAATTCATGAGTTATAGGACAAATCAGTACCAAAGGATCATTTGCAAACTCAAGTGTTTGTAACTTTTCGGATTTAAAGAAACCCGAAATTAGACCTAGTTGTGCATTGCCTTGTTCAATCGCTGCAATGATGTCTTTAGACTCGGCTTCATGCAGCTCAATTTGTGTGTTGGGATTTTCAAGCAAATAACGTGGTAACAAGACCGGTAAATATTCACTTTGTGCAGATGAATTACACCATAAGGTCATATTGGAACTTAACCCATGGGCAAAGGGCAGCATCGCGTGTTCTAATTGTTGCCCCTCACCTAAGATGCGCTGTGCATGTTCAACCAAGGTTTGACCGGCAAGAGTCAGTTTGACACCTTTGGCTTGGCGAGTGAACAGGGCTGTGCGGTATTGCTGTTCGAGTTTTTTAATCCGTTCACTGGCTGCTTGTAGCGAGATGGCAGAACGAGCAGCGCCTTTGGTCAGACTGCCGCTGTCTACAATGTGCAGCACCAATTGAAGGTCGAACAAATCCAGTCGCATAGGGTGTATTCCTTGGCTAATGCCTTATCTTACCGAAAGTGTAGCTATAAAAAAAAGCGACCTTTCGGCCGCTTTTCAAATGAATATTCTTTTTTTTAATGCTTTGGAGGCTTATTCTGATTTATCGCCTAAGCTAAAGAACCAGTTCAAAATCAAGGCTGCAAAGGTTGCGGTACCAATACCACCTAGATTGAAGTTACCGAATTGTAATGCAAAGTCACCCGTACCTAAAATAATGGTCACTGCAGCCACCATCAGGTTCTTGTTTTTAGAGAAATCAACTTTGTTTTCAATCCAGATTTTAGCACCGGCAATGGTAATCAAACCGAACACTACAATAGAGGCACCGGTCAAAATCGCTTGTGGAATGGTATGAATAATCGCGCCAAATTTTGGTGAAAGACCAAGGAAGATGGCGAATACACCTGCAAATACAAACACGATGGTCGAGTAAACACGCGTTACTGCCATCACACCAATATTTTCGCCATAAGTGGTCATACCCGGACCGCCGACACCGCCTGAAAGTGTGGTTGCAACACCATCTGCAACGAAGGCTTTACCAATGTGCGGATCAAGATTTTCACCTGTCATCGCGCCCACAGCTTTGATGTGCCCAAGGTTTTCTGCAACCAAAATCAACGCAATCGGTGCAATGATCAGCATGGCATTGAAATCAAAAACAGGCGAATGGAATTGAGGAACACCAAACCAAGCTGCATCTTGTACTGGAACGAAGTTGATTGGTGTGCCATGACCCATGACATTGGAAATGATGTAATACACCAAGTAAGCGAGTAGAAGGCCAACTAAGAGTAATAGACGTTGTAATAAACCTTTGGTGAACACAGCAATTGAACCCATACATAGTACGGTTACTAAAGCCATCCACATATTAAAGTTATTACCGGCAACCCCTTTAATGGTCACTGGGGCAAGGTTGAGACCAATGATCATCACCACTGCACCTGTAACGACAGGCGGCATAAGTTTTTCAATCCAACGGGTACCCGTTGCCATCACGATAAAACCAAAAATGGCATATAAGATACCGCAGGCCATGATCCCGCCTGCTGCCATCGCGATATTGGCATTTGGCGCGCCAGTACCTGATGCTGCATAACCGGTTGCCGCGATCACCACACCAATAAAGGCAAAACTAGAGCCTAAATAACTTGGTACACGACCACCTGTCATAAAGAAGAATAGGATGGTACAGATCCCCGACATTAAAATCGCAAGGTTGGCATCAAAGCCCATCAAAAATGGCGCAAGGACAGTTGCACCAAACATTGCAAAAGCATGTTGTATCCCCAATACAACACTTTGCACAGGAGGTAGGTACTCATTTGTACCTACAGGACGTGCATCAATATTGCCTTCGTACGGGCGCCATTTGGGAAACCAATTGGACATAAAATGAGCACTCAATAGATAAATTGTGCACATCATACTCTTGTTTTTTAGAAGATTTAATCTCTTTTAAAAATATTTTATTCAAACTAATTACATGACTTTACATGTAAATTTACCAAATGGTAAAAGTTTTAAGGGTGTAAAAATGGCATTAAATCATGCAATTAATCAAATAGGATAAGAGTCAATACTTCATAAATTTTTCTTATTTTATCAAATGGAGCGTAAAACTCTGTCCTTCAGGTCAGAGATATAAGCGACACGACCTGAAGTGTCGTTTGATTTAACTAAGGACTATTTTCCTTGAGTTTTGATTGTTAATATAAGTACATGAAAACCCTTAAATTACGTATAAAAGACAAACATTGCAAGGTGTTAGACCAACTAGCATCAG
>NZ_VOZA01000094.1:0-4464 GCF_013420015.1 Acinetobacter sp. YH12039
GTCATGAGAAAGCCCATATAAATGGGTAATGTACAAGTTGCTGTAGAAGCATGTTTAATTCGTCTGATCACAGATACTTTATAAAGTATTTTAATACTTTTTTGAATCAGTCAATGCGTAAGTCCTAGTGTTTTTATCATTTAATCCATGTATTAAGTTGAAAGTGGGGCAAGTGAATTAAAAACTCACATTCATTCATTCATTCATTTAATTTATTTATTAGATTTATAAAAGTATTTTATTAAACACATGCTAACTGGTTATAAATAAACAAACTACAAAGAATACAAAGAAAGAGAGAGTGCTTAAAAAACAAACGGTCTGTAAGTAATCAGAAAAAAGCCGATTTTTAAACTTGACTTTAATGGTTGAAACTACAAAAATGCTGTCTTTAGTTTTATATGCCTTAGATCGATCACCCTTCGAATGAGTGCATTTTAGCAATGGACTTCTTCTCTAGCCGAGAGGTTGAACAAAGCCAACAAAATATGTTTATCCCAACATGTTTTAGACCCCATATTGCTCAAACAGCAAGCAGGTCAGATTTTTTTCTTATTGCTATGAAAACTATGAAATTTGTGTGCTATAACAGAGCACACAGTTAATGAATTAACCACGACAAATGCCCTCCATTTGTGCGTGAAAAAAGATTAGGGTGAATCACGTTGGAACTTTTATCTGGTGGTGAAATGCTCGTACGCGCTTTAGCGGACGAAGGCGTTGAACATGTTTTTGGATACCCAGGCGGCGCAGTACTGCATATTTATGATGCGCTATTTCAACAAGAAAAAATCAATCATTACCTAGTGCGCCACGAGCAAGCTGCTGGTCATATGGCTGATGCTTACTCACGTGTCACAGGTAAAACAGGTGTCGTACTGGTGACATCTGGTCCGGGTGCAACAAATACCGTAACTCCAATTGCAACTGCCTATATGGACTCAATCCCAATGGTGATTTTGTCAGGTCAGGTTGCAAGCCATCTTATCGGTGAGGATGCGTTCCAAGAAACGGATATGGTTGGTATTTCGCGCCCAATCGTAAAACACAGCTTCCAAGTACGTCATGCAAGCGAAATCCCTTCGATTATTAAGAAGGCATTTTATATCGCTTCAAGTGGTCGTCCGGGTCCTGTTGTCGTTGATATTCCAAAGGATGCGACGAATCCTGCAGAGAAATTTGCTTACGAATATCCTGAAAAAGTGAAAATGCGTTCGTATCAACCGCCGCATCGTGGTCACTCAGGTCAAATTCGTAAAGCAATTGATGAATTGATTCATGCTAAACGCCCAATTATTTATTCAGGCGGCGGTGTGGTTCAAGGCAATGCTTCTGCACAGTTGACAGAACTTGCACATTTACTGGGTTATCCAGTAACCAGTACCTTAATGGGTCTTGGTGCGTATCCGGGCAATGATGAACAATTCATCGGCATGTTGGGTATGCATGGTACTTACGAAGCCAATATGACTATGCACAATGCAGATGTGATTCTGTGTGTGGGCGCGCGCTTCGATGACCGTGTAACCAATAATCCAGCGAAATTCTGTCCAAATGCGAAAGTCATTCATATTGATATAGACCCAGCAACGATTTCAAAAACAATTATGGCGCACATCCCAATTGTGGGTGCAGTAGAGCCTGTATTGACTGAAATGTTGGCTCAATTAAAGCAATTGAATGTGTCTAAACCAAATCCCGAAGATATCGCGGCTTGGTGGAAACAAATCAATGAATGGCGTCAAGTTCATGGTTTGAACTATGATAAACCAACTGATGGTTCAATGAAGCCACAGCAAGTTGTTGAAGCGTTGGATAAAATTACCAATAGCCAAGCCATCATTACTTCAGACGTTGGTCAACACCAAATGTTTGGTGCGCTTTACTACAAATACACACGTCCACGTCAATGGATCAACTCAGGTGGTCTAGGAACCATGGGTGTAGGTTTGCCATATGCTATGGCAGCAAAACTTGCCTTCCCAGATCAACAAGTAGTGTGTATTACTGGCGAAGCATCGATTCAGATGTGTATCCAAGAACTTTCTACATGTAAGCAATATGGCTTGAATGTAAAAATTCTATGCTTGAATAACCGTGCATTAGGTATGGTTAAGCAATGGCAAGACATGAACTACGAAGGTCGTCACTCAAGTTCTTATGTTGAGTCACTTCCTGACTTCCCTAAATTAATGGAAGCGTATGGGCATGTGGGTATTCAAATTGATCATGCAGATGAACTCGAATCGAAGCTTGCTGAAGCAATGGCGATCAATGACAAGTGCGTGTTTATTAACGTGATGGTTGACCGTTCAGAGCATGTATATCCAATGTTGGTTGCTGGCCAGTCAATGAAAGATATGTGGTTAGGCAAAGGAGAGCGCACACAATGAGACATATTATCTCTGTACTTGTAGAAAACGAAGCAGGTGCGCTTTCACGTTTGGTAGGTTTATTCTCTCAGCGTGGTTATAACATTGAGACATTAAACGTAGCGCCAACAGAAGATCCGACGCTTTCGCGTTTGACTTTAACCACGTATGGCGATGAGCATAAAATTGAACAAATCACCAAACAACTCAACAAGCTTGTCGAAGTTGTTAAAGTTGTTGATTTGTCTGAAGGTGCTCATATTGAACGTGAATTGATGTTAATTAAAGTCAAAGCACTTGGTTCAGCGCGCGCAGAAATTAAACGTACTGCGGATATTTTCCGTGGACAAATCGTAGACGTAACACCAACGACATATACCATTCAAATCGCAGGTACAACTGAAAAGATAGATGGTTTTATTGATGCCTTAGCTGAAAATACAATTCTAGAAGTTGTACGTTCAGGTGTTTCAGGTATCGCACGTGGCGAAAAAGTTTTAACTATCTAATTTTATATATTCACCTCACTCCTATGGGTGAGGTACTTGAAACGTGAATAATCAAACAGAATCACGGTATCAAGTTAAAGGAAACAAAAGCATTTTAGCGGAGACAGCAATGCAAATTTTTTACGATAAAGACACAGACTTATCTATCATCCAAGGCAAAAAAGTAGCAATCATTGGTTATGGTTCACAAGGCCATGCTCATGCGCTTAACCTTAAAGATTCAGGCGTTGACGTAACTGTAGGTCTACGTGCTGGTTCTACTTCTTGGAAAAAAGCTGAAAATGCTGGTCTTAAAGTTTCAGAAGTTCCTGCTGCTGTAGCTCAAGCTGACTTAGTTATGATTTTGACTCCAGATGAGTTCCAATCACAACTTTACCGTGACGTAATTGAGCCAAACATCAAGCAAGGTGCAACGCTAGCATTTGCTCATGGTTTCTCTGTTCTTTATAACCAAGTTGTTCCACGTGCTGACCTTGACGTAATCATGGTTGCTCCAAAAGCGCCTGGTCATACTGTACGTTCAGAATTCCAACGTGGTTCAGGTGTACCTGATCTTATCGCTGTTCACCAAGATGCTTCTGGTAATGCACGTAACGTTGCGCTTTCTTACGCTTCAGGTGTGGGTGGTGGTCGTACTGGTATTATTGAAACTTCATTCCGTGAAGAAACTGAAACTGACCTTTTCGGTGAGCAAGCAGTTCTTTGTGGTGGTGCTGTTGAATTGGTTAAAATGGGCTTCGAAACTTTGGTTGAAGCTGGTTATGCACCAGAAATGGCTTACTTCGAATGTCTACACGAACTTAAATTGATCGTTGACTTAATGTTCGAAGGCGGTATCGCGGACATGAACTACTCAGTATCAAACAATGCTGAATATGGCGAATACGTAACTGGTGTTGAAGTAATCAACGAACAGTCTCGTGAAGCTATGCGTAATGCGCTTAAACGTATTCAATCTGGTGAATACGCGAAGATGTTCATCCAAGAAGGTGCGTTGAACTATCCTTCTATGACTGCTCGTCGTCGTCAAAACGCGGCGCATGGTATCGAAGTAACTGGTAACAAGTTACGTGCGATGATGCCTTGGATCCAAGCGAACAAAATCGTTGATAAAGAGAAAAACTAATTTCTTGAATCAATTGATTTGAATACGAAGACCCACTCATTTTGAGTGGGTTTTTTAATATCTAAAGTTACGTGCCTTAAAAATAGAAAAGCATACTTTTCTATTTTTGCGTACCTTGGATCCTAGCGAACAAAATCGTAGACAAAGAAAAGAACGAAGTTCTGATATCTAAGTCAAAAAGCCCTTGTTTTTAACAGGGGCTTTTTTATCCCTTATAAAAGACGGCATCAAGGCTACGAGCCTCAAATGATGTAAGCGATACTTTCATCATTTTCGCGCCTTGGATCCAAGCAAACAAAATCGTTGATAAAGAGAAAAACTAATTTCTTGCTTTGTACACGACAAAAAAAGATAACTCATTGAAATAATGGCATAATACTTGTTTTCTGACGACGAATATGATGACACATTTCAATGAGTTACATCTCATCTTAAACAAATATCTAAAGTGGAACAA
>NZ_VOZA01000095.1:0-4020 GCF_013420015.1 Acinetobacter sp. YH12039
AATATATATCGTTGGCAGAAGAAATTATTTAGACCAATTATCAAAAACTTCATTGATGACTTTATTCTCGATAAAAATCATCTGCTACCACAGAGAATCTATAAATGATAGTGCGTAAGTCCTATAATAATTTGAAACTTTATAAAGAAAACAATGTCTTAAATTTACTAAATTGAAAAGCGATGAAAATTTGGAAACATTAAAAAATCAATGTGTTATAATTTGCCGAAATTAATTTGATCAGTATTTATTGATATTAAATACGAATTAAATGACATAAATAGAGGAGCTGCATAGGTTTATGCAGCTTTTTTGTTTGCAAATTTCAACATTTGTACTGTGTTGTATGCTGTTGAAAATAGGATTTTTTAAAGCCTACAATCTGCCGAATTGGCATATTCGTTGCTTAGGCATACACAAAATTAATGATGAATACATCACATGATTAATTTTGTGGAATGCTTATATGCATAAAGTTTACTTCATAGGGGCTAGGTCATGACGACTCCTAATCCATCTTCCGAGAACATGCTTGAACGTCTGTTTAAACTGAGCGAAAACAAAACCAGTTTCAAAACAGAAGTCATTGCAGGTGTAACTACTTTCTTGACAATGTGTTACATCATTATTGTCAATCCAATGATTTTGTCCGAAACGGGTATGGATCATGGCGCTGTTTTTGTCGCAACTTGTCTAGCAGCAGCCATTGGCTGTTTGGTGATGGGGCTTGTTGCTAACTATCCAATTGCCTTAGCACCCGGTATGGGCTTAAACGCTTACTTTACCTATTCTGTATGTTTGGGTATGGGCGTGGAATGGCAAACTGCTTTAGCAGCTGTTTTTGTCTCTGGCCTTGTTTTTATCGCTATCAGCATGTTCAAAATCCGTGAAGCGATTGTCAATGCGATTCCAATGTCGCTTAAACTGGCGATCGGCGGCGGTATTGGTTTATTCCTTGCACTGGTTTCTTTGAAAAATGCCGGCATTATTGTTGATAACCCTGCAACACTGGTCAGTCTGGGTGATTTAAAACAGCCGTCTGTCTTGTTGGCTTTACTTGGCTTCTTGATGGTTGTGGTTATGCATCACTTCAAAGTACGTGGTGCAATCATCATCAGTATTTTGGTGATTACTGCAATTTCAACCCTACTGGGCTTCAACGAATTTAAAGGTGTTGTAGGTGCTATTCCTTCAATCGCTCCAACATTCATGCAAATGAACTTCGAAGGTCTATTCACAGCAAGTTTGATTGGCGTAATCTTTGTATTCTTCTTGGTTGATTTATTTGACTCTACAGGTACATTGGTCGGTGTATCACACCGTGCAGGCTTATTAAAAGACGGTAAATTACCACGTTTGAAGAAAGCATTATTTGCTGACTCATCTGCAATTGTTGCGGGTGCGGCATTGGGTACGTCTTCGACTACGCCTTATATTGAATCATCAGCAGGTGTTGCTGCCGGTGGTCGTACAGGTTTAACTGCAGTTGTAGTTGCTGTATTGTTTATTTTGGCATTGTTCTTAGCACCACTTGCTCAGTCTGTACCAGGTTTTGCAACTGCGCCAGCATTATTGTTTGTTGGTGTGTTGATGATTCAAGGTATCGTTCATATTGAGTGGGATGATATTACTGAAGCAGTCCCTGCATTCTTAACAATTGTATTTATGCCGTTTACGTATTCAATTGCAGACGGTATTGCAATGGGCTTCATTAGCTATGCATTGGTTAAATTGCTGACAGGTAAAGCGAAAATTGTACCATATATGGTCTGGATTATTGCTGTACTTTGGGCATTAAAATTTGCTGCATTTGGCGGTTAATACTGTCAAATAGCGAAAGGGTGTAAACTCAGTTTGCACCCTTTTTTATTTTTATGAGGATAAGAGATGGATCAACTTGAGCTGATTCGCGCTTTGCCAAAAGCAGAGCTACATGTGCATATTGAAGGGACATTTGAGCCTGAACTCATGTTTGCAATTGCCCAACGCAACAATATTGCAATCCCTTATCAATCAGTCGAAGAATTAAAAGAAGCGTATAACTTTCATAATTTACAGTCTTTTTTAGACATTTATTATGCAGGTGCAAATGTACTGATTCATGAGCAAGATTTTTATGAGTTAGCATGGGCATACTTTGAAAAATGTGCAGAAGATCATGTGGTTCATACCGAAATGTTCTTCGACCCACAAACTCATACAGACCGTGGGGTTGCTTTTGAAACTGTCTTGAATGGCTTACAATGCGCTTGTGATGATGCCAAAGCAAAACTGGGCATTAGCTCACATCTGATTATGTGCTTTTTGCGTCATTTATCTGAAGACGCAGCATTTGCAACATTAGAACAAGCTTTACCATATAAAGATCAAATTATTGGTGTCGGTTTAGATTCGAGTGAAGTGGGTCATCCACCATCAAAATTCGAACGTGTTTTTGCTAAAGCACGTGAAGCAGGTTTTCTTATCGTTGCGCATGCAGGGGAAGAAGGTCCAGCAGAATACGTATGGGAAGCCTTGGATTTGCTGAAAGTAAATCGTGTTGACCATGGTGTACGTTCAGAAGAAGATCCTGCTTTGATGCAACGTTTAATTGCAGAAAAAATGCCATTAACCGTTTGCCCGCTAAGCAATTTAAAGCTCTGTGTGGTCAATAATATGGCTGAGCATAATATTCGCCGTCTATTGCAACAAGGTGTGCATGTGACCGTCAATTCAGATGATCCATCGTACTTTGGTGGTTATATGAATGATAACTTCATTGCGATCACCAAAGCACTTGATTTAAGCAATGCAGAGTTAAAGCAACTGGCAATCAACTCTTTTGAAGCATCATTTATTTCAGATGCTGAAAAACAAGCTTGGATTAAAAAGATTGAAGCGTTGAATTAATAATCAGCGTATAATCTCAGGCAGTGAATATTCACTGCCTTTTTTATGTTTAAATCATGCTTTTATCTCATTCAAATCGCTCTATATTTGCCTCATCGATTACATTTTTAGCCGCAGTATTGATTTCATCCGCTGCTAGTGCAGATAAATCAAGTTTAAGTCAGCGTATGCTAAAGCCTGTGATTGAATATCAATGCTCGCAAGAATTAAATACTTCTAAAATTTGGAAAGGTGCTGCGTTGTTTATGAGTGCTCAACAGAAAAAAGACAATCAAGCTGCGATTTGTCAGTGCGTGAGTGAGCATGCTATGGATGATATCGGTGCGAAAGATCTGATGACTGCTGCAGTGAATGAAACTGAAAAGAATAAACTGATTTCTAAAGCGGTTTTAAATAGTATGCGCGGTTGTGCTCAGCAAGTACTGAATTAAAAGATAATGCTTAAAATAAAAGCCACATGATGTGGCTTTTATTTTGTCTTTATTAGGGTTTTGGTTGTCGTGTCATACTTTTGAGCACATGGTCTTTATCAATAAAATGATGTTTCAACGCTGCCAAAATATGACCCACTAAGAGCAAGCCTGCTGCCCAAGAAATCCAAATATGTAGCGGTTTCACGATGGCTAATAATTCAGGATTATCTTGTACCAAGCGTGGTATTTCAAACAAATACAAGACAGGGGCGGGGTGACCTGCGCTCCAACTAAATAAGCAACCTGTAATCGGTAAAGCTAGTAGTACAAAATACAGTGCTAAATGACCCAAATGTGCCAAGGTTTTCATGCCGGATGACATGCTGTCAGGTAAATCTGGAGCGGGGTGGGTATAGCGCCAAAAGATTCGTATCACCACCAAAAAAATAATCGTAGTCGCAATATTTTTATGGAGGGTAATGACTTGTCCTTTAAAGCTGCCATCGACGTCATAACTGAGAAAATTGCCACTATAAAAGCCAATTAACCATGCCACGATGAATATGATCGCCATCAGCCAATGTAAGACCTGATACCGTCTTGGTAGTCAATCAGGTTTTGAGATTATTCGACCAATAAATAATCTCTTTGATAGGCAGTCTGATGTTTTAAAACGCCATAACACAGATGTATAAGCTTGCGCATTGCAGCACCTAAA
>NZ_VOZA01000096.1:0-3837 GCF_013420015.1 Acinetobacter sp. YH12039
ACTGACGCATGGGTTGTTCAGGCAGTACTTCATCAACCAGCAAGGCGGCACTTTCGGCCATCCGCCGCGCCCCACAGCTCGGGCAGAAACCGCGACGCTTACAGCTGAAAGCGACCAGGTGCTCGGCCTGGCAAGACTCGCAGCGAACCCGTAGAAAGCCATGCTCCAGCCGCCCGCATTGGAGAAATTCTTCAAATTCCCGTTGCACATAGCCCGGCAATTCCTTTCCCTGCTCTGCCATAAGCGCAGCGAATGCCGGGTAATACTCGTCAACGATCTGATAGAGAAGGGTTTGCTCGGGTCGGTGGCTCTGGTAACGACCAGTATCCCGATCCCGGCTGGCCGTCCTGGCCGCCACATGAGGCATGTTCCGCGTCCTTGCAATACTGTGTTTACATACAGTCTATCGCTTAGCGGAAAGTTCTTTTACCCTCAGCCGAAATGCCTGCCGTTGCTAGACATTGCCAGCCAGTGCCCGTCACTCCCACTCGATTGTAAACAAGCACACAAAACCCTTTAGTGACAACAATTTGCAAGAACTATCAGGCTCAGTGCCATGAAAAATACCATGACCAGATCATGAGGTTGAACACGGCTTGCGCCGGCAGCGTTCACGCTCCTGGTCGGCGATCTCGCCCGGCTGCAATGCTAGCTTAGCATCGGTCATGCGCTCCAGCACGTCGCGTAGGCGGATGGTGCAAGGAATGGGCGGCAGCTCGAACTCATAGCCGCCGGCGATCATTTCGGCCGCAATCTCCTCGGTGATGAAAAACGGCTCGTCGTCTTGGTTCGGCTTCTTCATGCCCTTTCCTCCTGGCGCTCATCCTGGCCGACAGCGGCCAGGGCATCGGCTTCCGTCAATGCGTCCTCCACGAACGCGCCGTGCTGCTTCGCTTCGGCCTGGCTGACCTCGGCCCATATCCGTTTCACCTGGGCCGCACTGTACCCGGCCAGCTCGGCGGTCTTGTTGATGCTGTAGCCGGACTTGCGCAGCGCGACAACTTGGGCGCGGCGCTTCGGATCAGCACGGCGGCCCTTGTACCGCCCGGCCTGGCGGGCCAACTCAATGCCTTGGCGCTGGCGTTCGCGCCTGTCCTCGTAGTCGTCGCGGGCCATCTGCAAGGCCAGGCGAAAAAGCATGATCTGCACGGCTTCCAGCACGATCTTGGCGACGCCCTGGGCCTCGGCCGCCAGGTCGGATAGATCGACCACGCCAGGGACGGCCAGGCGTGCGCCTTTGGCCTGTATCGAGGCCACCAGGCGCTCGGCCTCGGGCAAAGGTAGGCGGCTGATGCGGTCGATCTTCTCGGCAATGACCACCTCGCCGGGCTGTAGGTCGCCGATCATGCGCAGCAGCTCAGGCCGGTCGGCGCGTGCGCCGGATGCCTTCTCACGGTAGATGCCGGCGACGTAGTAGCCGGCGGCCTTCGCGGCCGTAGTGATCGCCTCTTGGCGTTCCAAGTCCTGCGCGTCGGTGCTGACGCGCAGATAGACCCGCGCCACCATCGGCGCGGCTACTGGCTTCGTCCTGCGCATACTTGCGGGCTCCTTTGGGCATACTCAAATGCACCCATCTTAAACTGGCAGCTAATGTACAAAAGTTGATAGAAGCACACAAGTTCAATTTTGCACTTCTGCCCACTATTGCAAAACTGCTTGTTAGTAGCCGTTTTTTCTTACTGTTTATAGATTCAATAATTTTTGAAACGAAAAATTGGGACTAAACATTTCGGTTTCGTTTTCTGTCGATTCGTCCTGCGTATCTTTTGCATAAACAAACATTTGTTGTTCGTAGTTTTCGATGGCATTTTCAATACTTGTAAATTCTCCGTTTGTAAGGTTTTCAGACAATATCAAAGCATCCAATAATCCCGTATTTACACCCTGTCCTGCAAAAGGCGACATCAAATGAGCAGCATCGCCAATCATTGTTATGGGTAATGGACGGTTACTTTTCCAATCATTGTTCAAAGGAAATTTCCTTGTGGGCAAGCATTGAAATGTTGATACCGAACGTATTAATTGTTTGTAAACTTCACTCCATTTGGAAAATCTTTTCAATAAAAAATCGGCAACGCTGTTTCTGTCCTGAAAATCTAAGGGAATTTTATTTTTCCATTCATCGGGCGTTTTAAAACTAATTCCTAAATACAATGCACCATTATTATTGGGATTGGCAAACAATAAAATGCCCTGATGTCCCGCCATTAATCGGTTGCCGTTGCATAGCTGAAAAAATCCGGGACAGTTTATTTCCGGTTGAAGAATATCAGCTTGGATGTTGAAAGTACCGGTTTCTTCAACTTGCGTGTCGGTAACAAAGCTCCTTATTTTCGACATTCCACCATTGGCAAGAATAACCAAATCTGCTGTTTCACTCGGTTTATTCTCAAAAGTTAGTGTCCACTTCTTCTTACCAGGTTCAAGCATAACAAGTTTTCTATCCCAAATAACCGTGTCGTTTTCTAAACTATTCAACAAGATAGCCCTTAAGTCATTTCTGTTTATTTCAGGATTGTCAAATCGATTTTCGGGCTTTACATTTTTTGTGGATAAAATATTGCCTTTTTCATCAGCAATATTTACACCCATTGGTAAGGCTAAGTCATAATAAGTTTGTAACAATCCCGCTTTTTTCATTGCTTCCTGACCTGAACCTTTGTGTAGGTCAAGGGTTCCACCAAAAATTCTTGCCTCTCGGTCGTTGTCTCTTTCGTAAACTGAAACGTCTATGCCGTTTTGCTGTAATAATTTTGCCATAGTCAGTCCAACGGGTCCACCACCAATTATTGCAACGTTCTTATCACTAAGTAAATTCATTTGTTTGTCTGTATCTATTCGCATTGTCATTCAAAAATGGCACATAACAAGTGGCTATACGCCAAATGGCGTATATATCCACTATATCTTATTTTGCTAAACCTTTCATTATCAGTGACAAATCCGTTTTCAACCGTTTACCGTTCGTTTCTACTCTCTCAAAAGGATTTATATTCATAGTGCTTTTTGTTAAGTTTTGCTCAAATATACAAATCCTTTCTATATATCTAACAAATCCATCGGACTTTTTAATTGTTCCATTCCCTTGGTGGTAATATGTGTATAAACCTCAGTTGTTTTACTGCTTGAATGACCTAACAACGATTGAATATAACGTAAACTCGTACCATTCTCAAGCAAATGCGTTGCAAAGCTATGTCGTAAGGTATGTACAGTAACTTCCTTTTGAATCTTTGCTTTTAAAACAGCTGCTTTAAAAATGTTTTGAATACTTCGGCTTGAGTATGCGCCACCTTTTTGACCTTCAAATAAATAATCTTTTGGTTTATATTCCATAAAGTATGTTCTTAAAATAATTAATGTTTTCTCAGATAAAATGGTATAACGATCTCTTTTTCCTTTTGACTGTTCTATACGAATTTGCATGCGCTTGGAGTCAATGTCTTTTATTTTCAGGTTTATACATTCAGAAATGCGCAAACCTGCCGAATAAATAGTCATCAGAATAGCCTTGTGTTTCACGTTTTCAATAGCGCGTAGTACCCGAATGGTTTCTTCTTCACTCATCACAACAGGAAGTGTTTTTTCTTTTTTTGGTCTTTCGATGAAATATGTTTTCCGTTGTCCACCCAAAACACGTTCGTAATAAAACTGGCACTGTTGCAAAGTTAGCGATGAGGCAGCCTTTTGTCTTATTCAAAGGCCTTACATTTCAAAAACTCTGCTTACCAGGCGCATTTCGCCCAGGGGATCACCATAATAAAATGCTGAGGCCTGGCCTTTGCGTAGTGCACGCATCACCTCAATACCTTTGATGGTGGCGTAAGCCGTCTTCAT
>NZ_VOZA01000097.1:0-3772 GCF_013420015.1 Acinetobacter sp. YH12039
CACGATAGCTGATGCCATATTTACAATACCAACGAACAGCCCAAAGAATGATTTCACCTTGAAAGTGCCGACCGTGGAAGGGATTCATCTGCTGTATCTCGAAATAAATAAGATATTTAGCTTATCATGTCAGCCTATTTGCAACAGTGCCATATATTCGCCTTTTGGATGGAGAACAAGCTCTGCACCACCAAAGCCCACATTTATTACATTGCCTTACCCTGCAACGTTTAATCCATCCATTACAGCAATACTACCCGTTCACATTACTTTATCTCGGCTGATAATCAGCGCAGTAACTTTAGCCAATCTCGCTGCAATTTCCATGTCAGGAATTTGTCCACTTATTCCAATGATGATGAGAACTGCAGCATTGACTTAGATCGCCAGTGCTCAGTACTGGCCATCATGTAGCTTTTATCGCTTTAGCGCCTTAACTTATTTAAGTGGCGTAACTTGCATAACTTATGCATCCTATTTAAGTGATGTAAGTTATAGTATTCCGTGTCAGGAATCTGTCTACTTATCAGCGTCCGCGGAACTGCAGGATTTCTGCTTTGTTGTTCGCAACGAGGGCTAATTCTGGAGTTCCGTATAAGGCATAATCAATAACGACGCCTGATGCGAACATAGCGATTGGGCTGAAACGGAAGGTATCAGGAGCAATCGCTTTGGCAGAATTCCCCAAGGTGCTCACAATAAGATTCACATTGATGAAATCTGGCTTTCTACTCAGCCCATGGATATGCGAGCAGTTACTTATACTGCTCTTTCTCATGTCCTAAAAGCCTTTGACCATGTCAAATCGCAACATTGAGGTTATCTTGTTTTGGAATAAGCGTGGTCATTGTATGAAAGTGTTGATATATGATGGACTGGGTATTCAAAGCTCTACGGTTGGAACAAGCAACATTTCACTGGACTCAAACTCATCATAGTGAAACAATTACAAGCATTGATTCAGAGTTTCGCTTGATAAAGAATTTGACAATGTGCATCAAACATCATGACATCAATTCAGTCAGCCAAGCTGAATAGCCTAGATCCGTGTCTGTGCAGAAAAGGACGCCTTCATATAAAATAACTCAAATAGATAAATTACCACCACACTGCTAGAGCCTGAGCTGAATTTAAAAATATCTATAGGGTTCACCGGGGACTTACAGTAAATTTAACTTGGATAAAAAATATCCCCCTTAAAAAAGTGGGATATTTTTAATTTATTTATTTAATATTTCTTTTAATTCATCTGCACTATATGTCGATAAATTTTCTATAGCTGCTCGAACAATACTTGAACGATTTATTCTTGCATTTTGCCCTTTTACAACCAGCTCATCAATTAGTTTACTAATATCTTCATTGAGAGAAAAAGTGTAACGAATAAATTTTTTTTCACTTGATTCTAAAGCCTTTACCCTCTTTTCTGCACCAGATATAAATGCATCTAACATTTTATCTTGTTCAGTAGGTTCAGGTTTTTTGTTTAGCCCAGTTAAACCAGCCATAGTTATACTCCTAAAAACTCTCTTGCAATACTTTCAATTTCAGCTTTCGCTTTAGGATCACTATTTACTTCAAAAACCGAAAGCCCATTTTCATCTGCATCATCATAAACATTTCGATTTGTTGTGATTGAATTCAATGCATCAATACCAAATGATTTGCATGCCTCTTTTGCATCTAAAATTCTTTGAACTTGAGAAGGAAGAGTTGGACACTGAGTAATAATTGCTCTAGCTTTCAGATTTGGATTTACTGTCTTTGCTAATTTTAAAACTTGTTCCATATGATCTAAAGTTTTTAGATCTCTTCGTTTGGGTCTAAACGGCAATAACATATGTGTAGCTATAGTCATTGCTGAACGTAATGCTTCAGAATCCTGTCCACCTGCATCAATGATAATATCTTGGTATCTTTTATCTAAATCTTTTAAAACTGAACGTATATTCCCTGATGCTTGTACTGATGGAATATTATTTAATTCATCGTTTTCATCTCTTTCTTTGACCCAATCTGTTGTTGTTCCTTGAGGGTCAGCATCTAATAAGAGGACGTCTCTTTGACTTTGTTGTAAGTAAACTGCAAGATTTTGAGCTAAACAGCTTTTACCAGCACCGCCTTTTTCACCACCAACTAAGATAATCATAATTTATGTAAGTTACGTAAGTTTGTTTGTGTATAATTTAACGGTGATTTATGAAGTAATCAACTATCATGAAAAAAAAAATTAAAAAAAAAGTTATCCACAAAAGAATGGTCTTTTTGAATTTATATATATTTATTTAAATTTATTATTTATATCTCTGCTCAAAGCTTGACTAGCAAAGGGATACAGGAAGTATATGTTGACAAATTCCTACCAATAAGTTGACTTTTTCCTGTTTCTGAGTTGACATATTCCTACCAATAAGTTGACTTTTTCCTGTTTCTAAGTTGACAAATTCTGTGCATAAGTTGACAAATTCTTTTATTAAAAATACTTTCATTTGTGGACGTTAAGTAGTATTGTCAATATATCTATTTATAACATTTTCCTTAATATATCTTCCTATGAGTAACATAGTATATAAAGATAATAATTTGGTTGAAGCATCGTATTCACTAAATCTATCTGAGCAAAGGCTAATATTAATTGCGATCATTGCTGCTCGAGAAATTGAGAAAGAACTTACTTCTGATACTATACTTACGATTCATGCTTCTGAATACATGAAACAGTTTAATTTAGGACGTCAAGCATCTTATGAAGCGTTACAATCTGCATGTGATAATCTTTTTGAACGGCATTTGAATTATAAAGCAGTAGATCCTATAACTGGAAAAATAGGAATATACAAAAGTAGGTGGGTTTCAAAAGTTGGTTATGTTAAGGAAGAGGGATGCGTCCAACTAATTTTTGCACCAGATATTATCCCCTTATTTGTAAAACTTGAAGAAAAGTTCACAAGATATGAACTTAAACAAATCTCACCACTTACAAGCATTTATGCTATTCGCCTGTATGAGTTACTCATACGTTGGAGATCAACTGGTAAGTTATATATTTCTATAGATGAGCTTAGATCAAAACTCGGATTGATAGAAGATGAATATAAAAAGATGGGAGACTTTAAAAAAAGGGTTCTTACCGTAGCTTTAAATCAAATTAACAAATTTACGGATATTACTGTTTCTTATATACAAAAAAAGGAGGGAAGAAATATTTCAGAATTACATTTCATGTTTGAAGAAAAAGAACAAAATAAAACGAGTACAAGTGCTCCTTTAGAGCCAACTTATAAATTGACAGCTAAGCAATGTATATTCTTTGCTAAAAAGCTATGTGATATTACTAACTATCCAAAATTTGGTAATGATTTCGCACATCGTGGAGAGACTCTAGAAGACTTTCAGGAAAGGATATCAAGTGATCTTCTTGATAGCGATAATGTTAGAAAGTATTTTTCTTATTTGTTAGAAGTTGGTTATGCTCCTAAATACAAGAAGTAACCCTTTAGTTAATTGTCACTTTAAACAAAAGACCACGCCCTCTCATACTAAGTTTTTAATTAAGATTGCTTTCATGTGATTTTAATATGAATTAGCATAAGTTACATAACTTATGCTGGTTAAGTAACCACCTATCCTGCCTTTATAATTTATTGCTGCAGTTCTCATCATCATTGGAATAAGTGGACAAATTCCTGACATGGAAATTGCAGCGAGATTGGCTAAAGTTACTGCGCTGATTATCAGCCGAGATGTCGTTATTGATTATGCCTTATACGGA
>NZ_VOZA01000098.1:0-3734 GCF_013420015.1 Acinetobacter sp. YH12039
GGACAAGCATCGTCATTTTATTATGGTCAGCCTCAGGGTGAAGTGTGTCTAATCAACAGGGTTTTCGGTCTCTAAGCACTTTTTAAAGGGAACTTCATCGACTCAAATCTCTATTTGCAACAGTGCCAAGTATATTTACCCTTCTTATCGAAATTAGGGTTTAAATTTTAAGATTTTTATTCGCTGTTTACAGGTTGTGGTAGAAGTAGTCCTTGATATCAAAAACAAAAATTATTTTAAGGGAATAAAGGCTTCTGACTATCACCAAATGATAAGTTATCTGAGTTCTATTCAGTGAAAAACTGCTATATTAGGGGTCAGCACAGAAAACGGAAATTATAGGGCGGTAAGTACATTTATTTACTTCTATGTAGTTGTTATTTAAGAACTTCGTTAAAAATCTTTCAATTAAATTGCATGTTGCCAATCTCTAGCAGACAGGCAAAGCATAAAAATATAAATCTTTGATTTTAATAAATTAATTAGTCGACAAAATTCCTTGTCGTACTATTTTCTCCAAATTCTGGGGTAACCCCTATCAAATCAAAAACTCGATGATATGCGTCATTTAGTTGATCAAATACCTTCTTACGGCAGTCAATCTATACCTAAAATAAACGATCCTAGTTGGGAGGGGTTATTAGATGATCGGAGAATATCTTGGAATATGAACGACATCACCATAATAGAAAGGCTAGTACTTATTTATTATACTTTTAGTATGAAGGTTCTTAGTGTTTTCAATCAAGAATTTGCAGAGAGAGGAGTTTCTTTTTCATACTCTGATTAGTATGCCTATGGCAAACCAATTTCACTGCTTCGGTACCCTAGTGAGGACTAGAACCTTAGGCTGTAGGCTAATGATATTGGTATATTGAGTTATTTAGGTAGTCGCGGTGTACTTCATGGTGTATAGAAAGTTAGTTTTTCGAGCTAATAAAGCCATTTTGACAAAATTTAAGAAGTATTTTAGAAAACTAGATAGTTACACAGAATTTAGGGTAGTCTCAAAATGAAAGTTATAACTAATGGTTCTTTAACATCTTCTAATTCCTTTGGTGAAAAATAAGATTCCATTTTATGCTTAACTCTCAACTTTTTTTCGCTAAATCATTTATTTTACGAAGGTTAGACTTTCAATATTAAACTTACAATTCTTGTAATACAGCCATTCCAATAGGCTTAAGAAGTTGAGAGTGGCATTTCTTGCATAGAATTATTTTGTATTAAATAAAATAACTAAAGGTTTGGCTCGTGAAGATCTCAATAAGAAAACTGTATGTAATTAGCTTAAGTGCATTAATTACTGTGGCTTGTTCCAGTCAAAGTGAATCAGAAGGGATGCTAATTATAAATAACAAAACCTCCGAAGATATAACTAAGGTTAATTTAACTTATAAAACCACTAATAAATCAGAAAATATAGGTAATTTATCTCCTAATCAATCATTTAAGTATCCTATAAAATATTCTGACACCGAAGACTCTATAGTAATTACATATACTGATAGTAATAATACAGTGCATAAGGATGTAGCTGTTCCTTATTTCGGTAAATATGATAAGAAAAATTATAGTTATAATATCAAGTAGTTTAAGTATTATTAATATTTAGAGTGTACGGCATTGACGGTATAGGTTAAATTGACACTACAAGACAGCACTTTAACCAATTTCAACAGCAACATCCCCAAATATATTTAATATAAATTAAGCATGAGATATAAAAATGCACGCCTTTGATATTATCATACCCCAATATACAGGTATCGCTGAAGATGATGATAGCCACGACCATGATGTATTTTGTTATTTAGGAAATTTAGAAGGCAACGGACAAATATTACCCCGTAACCATCATTTAGCTGTTAGCCAAAATGATATTACTCGCGTGACTGTGGTGTGTCCTGAAATGGATGCCCTTGACCGTAAAAATATGAACAGCTATGCCCAAGAAATGCACAATAAAATCGAACAGTTAGCAGGTAAACCCATTCAAACCTTGTATATCGGAGAAGACCATGACTATCCTCTTCCCCGTTATGCCGTACCAACGCAATCTGAATTTTACATGTTGCGTTGGGGCTGGAGTTCGCCTTTACTAGATGGAGTAACCTTACAAGGCATTCCTCTATATAAAATCCCATATACCCAACCTGATCACCCTTGTTATGATAATGTGTGGTCATGGTATCGTCAGGCTGAAGCGTTATATCGTTTGTGGCTTGGTTCTCAACCAGTAAGTGAAGCCTTTGCCTTAGAGCAAATGCAAAATCCCAATTCTGAGCATAGCAAAATAGGTCGAGAATTGTGCCGTATCATTGAACAAAGCACAGGTGTACCCACCTATTATTTTCTAATGAATTACCGTGATTGGACACAGGCAGAAGATATGGAACAAAAATGTCCACTGACAGGGCAGGATTGGCTATTGCCTGCCAATACCTATCACTATATTGATTTTAAATGCGATGAGAGTCGTTTGGTGAGTGAGTTGAGTCAAAATTGGTCGGATGAAAGCGAGGACTGACCGAATGAAAAATTATTTGTGGTAAGCTCATAAAGCCTATCAAGCATAGAGATAAAAATAACACCCAAACTATCTGTAACCAACCGTGAATCGTCTCGATATTTTCGGAGAGTGTTTTACTGGAATCAGGTACAGGACAAGTTTATTTTCAGTATACCCTAGCGGAACCACCTAAAAAGCCCCTTAGACCTATTAATAGACTACCTAGAACAGACCGTTATAAGAAAACCGCCTATAACAGACTATTCTAGGTAGTCAGTTTTTCTCGCTATCTTGAGAAATCATAGTCTTCTTCGTTCCCGTCTAAATACTCGAATATAGGGGTCAGCACAGAAAACGGAAATTATAGGGCGGTAAGTACATTTGTTTACTTCTATGTAGTTGTTATTTAAAAACTTCGTTAAAATTTTCAATTAAATTGCATGTTGCCAATCTCTAGAAGACAGGCAAAGCATAAAAATATAAATCTCTGATTTTAATAAATTAATTAGTCCACAAAATTCCTTAGCGTGCTATTTTCTCCGAATTCTGTGCTGCCCCCAATTAGCAATATTTAGAAAGGTCTAGGATAGCTATTTCTTGGCACGGGTTGAGATTTTGGAGCAACTGATAGATCGCTATCCGCCAAAGGCTCAATTTCACTTAATTCTCGCCTAGTCGTTACCATCTCACTATAAGCTTCTTTGAAATCAGGATTATTCATCTGCTTCATAGTATAATTATTAGGTTTACTATCAAGCCCACGCTGTTTCCAGTTCCGCATATCTACCACAGGCTCAAAGCCATGTTCTAGCAAGTGATGATTCACTAACTCACCCCAACGTTCACGTTGGGCTTTTAACAGCGTTCTACGCTCAGCAGGGGCTAATCCTGTGTTGTCTTTTTTCGCCCCGCTCTTAGCAGGATCCTTGGAGTTATGACGCTTGAAGAAGCGATCAAAAGGGCGAGCAATACCATCATTTAATCGCTCACTAAACATCAAATGGGCATGGGGTTGTTCGCCACCATCTAAAGCAGGTTTGTTATGCACCACCACTTGATAAGGATATTTTGGGCACTGTTGCAAATAGGCTGACGTGATAAGCTAAATATCTTATTTATTTCGAGATACAGCAGATGAATCCCTTCCACGGTCGGCACTTTCAAGGTGAAATCATTCTTTGGGCTGTTCGTTGGTATTGTAAATATGGCATCAGCTATCGTG
>NZ_VOZA01000099.1:0-3690 GCF_013420015.1 Acinetobacter sp. YH12039
ATATATATCGTTGGCAGAAGAAATTATTTAGACCAATTATCAAAAACTTCATTGATGACTTTATTCTCGATAAAAATCATCTGCTACCACAGAGAATCTATAAATGATAGTGCGTAAGTCCTATAATTATTATTTTTTACAATCTCTTAAATTAACCTTTCTGAACCAAATAATGGAATTCTTTATTTCCATTTTCATCAAGACGTTCTTCTTGAAGCAAAAGCTCATGACCTAAATGCATACAAAATTTCGGAATATCCCAAGAGGTCGAATTATCTGTTGCAAAAACCTCAACAATATCACCCGATTTTGATTTACGAATGGCTTGATGCAACATCATCACAGGCTCAGGGCAACGTAAGCCACGGGTGTTTAATTGAATTGATGGGGGCACAGAAGGCTCAGACATTAGAAAACTCAGTATTAAAATCTAGGGCTATTTTAGCATAATCCTAACGACCGAATGTTAGCTTGAAAAATGCAGATGATAACGTCTTAAAATGACTTGATCGCTCATCATCTAGATCAACATTAACAATAGACAACTGTATTTTCTACGGTATGATAAAATCATCATTTATTAGATATTAAGAGTCTTTAGGAAAGATCATGCAAGAGGAATCCGGCCCGTCGTGGGGCATGCGCGGCTTACGTAAATGGCTGGGCACTGCACCAGAAACCCGTGACGAACTGTTGAAATTGGTACAAGATTCACGTCGCTTCTTAGAACCCGATACAGTTGCCATGCTCGAAGGGGTACTCGACTTACCTGCAACTAAAATCCGCGAGGTCATGACCCCCCGTACTGCGATGATCAGCTTGCAAGAAGATGATGAGCTATTAGATATTTTGCATGTACTTGTTGAATCTGCACACTCACGTTTCCCAGTCTTTTCCTCAGACCAGCCTGACAATGTCGTCGGTATTTTGTTGGCCAAAGATTTGTTGCCATTTTTGACAGAACCGACCACCAAAGTCGATATTCGTGCATTAATGCGTCAACCCTTATTTGTACCCGAGAGCGCGCGTTCTGACCAAGTTTTACGTATGTTGAAAAATACCCAAACCCATATCGCTGTAGTGATTGATGAATATGGCACAACTTCAGGCTTAGTCACTTTAGAGGACATTCTTGAAGAAATTGTGGGTGAAATTGAAGATGAACACGACAAAGTCGATGAAGAAGCTCAATTTATCATTCCAGATGAAGACCCACTAAGTGCAAATACATGGTTGGTTCAAGCACTTACACCAATTGAACACTTTAACAATCTTTTAGATGCTGATTTTTCAGATGATGAAGTAGAAACTGTGGGCGGCTTACTGCTACAAGAAATGGGCTTGGTCAGTGATTTACAAGGTCAAGTGATTGAACTTGAAAACTGGGAGTTTACCATTTTGGAGGCAGATGCACGTACCATTCATCTGATCCGAGCTGTCCGTAAATGAGAACCTACTTTGATAAGCTGCTAAACCACTCACAACAAAAAAAACAGCTACCTTTCATCTATCCTTTGCTGATTGCATTATTTTCAGGTGCCATCTTCAGCTTGTCGCTGGCACCTTATCATTATTGGTGGTTGGCAATTTTATCTCCAGCCCTGTTGTATGCCTGCCTAAGTCAACGTGCACCTAAACAATCGTTTTTCATTGGTATAGCTTATGGCTTCGGCTTATGGTTTGTCGGGGCTTTTTGGCTGTATACCTCGATCCATGTCTATGGTGATACCAATTCAGCACTCAGTGTTTTGATGATTGCCATTATGGCAATTGTGATGGGGCTGTTTACCGCAGTTCAGAGTTGGCTCTACCGCCGCTTCTTTCCAGAAACACCACTGACCTTTGCGCCACTGTGGGTGTTTTTCGAGTGGAGTAAAACTTGGGTCTTTACCGGTTTTCCATGGCTGTTTGCAGGTTATGCCTTTACTGAACGATTCCTCGATGGTTATGCGCCATTATTCGGGATCTTTGGAGTGTCTTTTGCGGTCATTGTATTGGCCTGTGCCTTGGTTGAAATCCTACGTAAACGCATCTTCTGGATTGTTCCATCTGCCCTTGTTTTGCTCGGTGCTTGGGGTGCAGCGCAACTGCAATTTGTTCAGCCTAAAAATGAAAAACCGCTGAGTGTTTCCTTAATTCAAGGCAATATTCCACAAGATTTAAAATGGTTAACAGAATACCAAGCTCAAACCTTAATGAAATATGCGTCATTAAGTCGGACCGAATGGGGCCGTGATGTCATTGTTTGGCCAGAATCCTCCATTCCAATGTTCCAAACCGATATTGAGCCGTTTTTGGATGCGATGAAAGTCCAAGCCAATAAAACAGGTACGGCTTGGGTGACAGGTATTCCCTATTGGGATTTGGCAGAATCACAGCAAAACCAACACCCTATGTATTACAACACCATCATGGCAACTGGTGATGAATCTTCTGGTCTATACAAGAAGCAACGTCTAGTCCCCTTTGGTGAATACATTCCGCTTTCAGGGATGTTAAGTTGGGTACTACCTGCCCTACAAAATGACCCGTCGATGAGTGGCTTTTCACGTGGTGCAAACAACCAAAAGCCTTTGAATGTTAAAGGTCATGATTTAGGTGCGGCGATTTGCTATGAAGTGGCTTATCCTAACTTAACGCGCCGTAATGCCAGTCAAAGTGACTACCTAGTGACTATTTCCAATGACGCTTGGTTTACTGGAACAGCGAGCCCACATCAGCACCTACAAATGGTTCAAATGCGTGCCAAAGAAAATGGCCGTTGGTTTATCCGTGCAACCAATACTGGCATTACCGCCTTTATTGATCATAATGGCCACATTGTGAAACAAGCACCGATGGATAAAGATGCGGTACTGCGTGGTGATTTACCTGCCATGCAAGGCGAGACACTTTACACTCGCTTAAGTGATTGGCCTGTGTTGTTTTTCTCATTCTTGTTGTTGATTCTCGGTTGGATTTATCGCCCGCGTAAAGTTGATATTTCTTTTAAATCACGCCGTTAATTCCGCTACAAAAGATCAAAAAAACCGAGCTTTGGCTCGGTTTTTTATTGATAAACTTTCAGGGTGCCAGTTCACCCTACTTTTTCAAAGTAACTTGGTGCCTAGGGGAATCTCTGTATCAGGCACACAAAGAGCAACATGCCCCTCTGCATTATGAAAGCCTGTGACCAAACACTCTGACTGGATCGGACCAATTTGTTTTTTTGGAAAATTCACGACGGCAACGACCAATTTTCCCAATAGATTTTCCGGCTGATATAGCTGTGTAATTTGCGCACTGGATTTTTTAATGCCCAGTTCCTCTCCAAAATCCACATGGAGAATGTACGCGGGTTTACGTGCTTGCTCAAAGACTTCAGCCTGCACAATTTTCCCCACACGTAATTCAACTTTCAAAAAATCTTGCCAATCGATCTGTTGCATTTTTCCCTCTTGCTTTTCTTTGTTGTACTTCATCCAACTATCTAAGATCTGATATGTAAAGATTATAAAAATTTCATTCAGGCTGACGATATGTGAAACAGACATTCGATGCGTCAAAACGGACAAAGCAAGGTTATTAGGACTTACGCATTGACGGATTCAAAAAAGTATTAAAATACTTTATAAAGTATCTGTGATCAGACGAATTAAAAATGCTTCTACAGCAACTTGTACTCTACCCATTTATATGGGCTTTCTCATG
>NZ_VOZA01000100.1:0-3682 GCF_013420015.1 Acinetobacter sp. YH12039
GCTTTATCTGTTAACATTGTTCTTGGCATAGCAACGTCCGTTCTCGGTGGTATTTTTGATTTTTGGCGAAACCATTATACCTTGTTGCTATGCCGTTTAATTTTCACTCAAAGATCAACAGCCTCTAGTTGAATCTAGGCTTGGTGCCGACTATACTGAAAGTGCCGTTCGCAATACCATTAAGGGTATCAGCTAGAACAGCAAGTACTTCTATTCAGTAAGGGAAGGAATCCGTAATGGCTAAAAAGACAATTGCGAAATTTGATATCTCGGCAACCGCACCAGAGGGTTTTGAACATGAGCCTGACGCAACAGGTGGTTTTTGGTGCCATAAACCGCTTAACACTTTGCCGCCGGGTGATTTTATATCGCCCTACTCGCGTCATAAAACCTTACCAACTCCGGGAATCGAAAAGCGTAAAGCCTGGATAATTGGTGGCGGTGTCGGAGGACTTGCCGCTGCATTTTATTTAATTCGCGATGGTCATATGCCCGCCGAAAATATCACTATTTTAGAAGAAATGAGGGTAGAAGGCGGCTCTATGGATGGTGCGGGTAACCCTGAAGACGGTTACATCATTCGCGGTGGTCGTGAAATGAACTGGAACTACGACACCCTCTGGGATCTATTCCAGGACATTCCCGCCCTTGAACTTCCCGAAGGGTATTCTGTTCTCGATGAATACCGAATGATAAACGACAACGACCCAAATTACTCTAAGGCCCGTTTAATTAACAAGTCCGGCGAGATCCTTGACTCAGAAGACCTGGGACTGAGTAAATCTCAGCAATGGGAACTTATCCGCTTAATGCTGAAACGAAAGGAAGAGTTAGACGACACGAGCATTGAGGAATATTTCAGTGAAGGCTTTTTACAAAGCAACTTCTGGTTTTTATTCCGTACTATGTTTGCTTTTAAAAACTGCCACAGCCTGTTGGAAACCAAGCTCTATTTGCATCGTTTTCTGGACTCAATTGACGGCTTTGGTGACATGTCTGTTCTGCTTTTCCCTAAATACAATCAGTACGACACCTTTATAAAGCCACTGACCGACTTTTTGCGTGAAAAAGGAGTGAAATTTACCTTTGAAGCCAGAGTCGATGACCTTGATATAAGCTTTACCGGAGACAAAAAGACAGTAACCGGAATTCAGGCCGTTATTAAAGGTAAAGAGCAATATATTGAAGTTGGCAAGAATGATTTAGTGTTCGCCCTCACCGGCTCAATGACTGAACAGACGGGTTATGCCGGTATGGATAATGCGCCGGAGCTTAACTGTGAAAGGCATGACCCGGGTAGCGAAAGTGGCTGGAACTTATGGAAGAACCTCGCCAAGAAGTCTCCCGTTTTCGGTAAGCCAGAAAAATTTTATGGTGACGTAGACAAGTCTATATGGGAGTCGGCCACCCTTACCTGCAAGCCCTCACCCCTTGTCGATAAACTGAAAACCTTATCAGTAAACGACCCATACTCCGGTCGAACCGTAACCGGCGGCATAGTGACTTTTACTGACTCCAACTGGCTGTTAAGTGTTACCTGTAATCGCCAACCCCACTTCCCCGACCAGCCAGATGACACATTGGTGTTGTGGGTTTATGGCCTGTTGATGGATAAGCAAGGCAACCGTGTAAACAAAACCATGCCAGAATGCACCGGTAAAGAAATTCTGACCGAGCTTTGCCATCATCTGGGTATTGAAGACCAGTTAGATGAGGTTATAGCCAACACCAAAATACGCATTGCGCTTATGCCTTATATTACAGCTCAGTTTATGCCCAGAGCTGCAGGCGACAGGCCCAGAGTAGTTCCTGAAGGCTGCACGAATTTAGGCTTAGTGGGACAATTTGTAGAAACTCGCAATGACATAATATTCACCATGGAAGCCTCTATTCGCACCGCCCGTATTGGTGTGTATAAACTGCTGAATATTCCCAAACAGGTGCCTGATATAAGCCCGACACAATACGACATTCGTAACATCATAAAAGGTGCCAGAGCGCTCAATAGCAATAAGCCTTTTATTGGCGAGCGTATGCTGCACCGCTTACTCGACAAAACCTACTTTGCCCACATACTGCCGCCGCTGCCCGAACCGGAGGAGAAAAAGCAAACGCACTTCGAAGAAGAGCTAAGGGAACTGCTTGGTAAAGGCGGTGACTCAATACATAAATTCTCAAGCTGGGTTAACTCGCTGAGGGAGAATTTTTCGAGCAAAGATAAATAGTAGGTTAGGTTTTGCCTGAATTCAGATAATAACCGCAACACTCATGTAATGGGATAGGTCGGAAGGAGGTCAGCTACCCACATGTGGTAGTCTTACTTTTCGACCAAAAAAAGTGAGTTCCAACATGAGTTATCGGCAGCTGACCGAGGGGCAACGATACCAGATTTCTGCGTTGCTCTCAGAAGAATTTTCACAACGAGAGATTGCAAGAAAGCTGAACATTGCACCCTCAACCGTCCATCGAGAGTTGCGACGAAACAACAATTTATGCGGGTCTTATGACCCTCAATTGGCTCAAGAGCGCACACTAAAACGGCGTTTAAAGCCAAAGCCCAAACGGGTTTGCGAGAATACTCGCAACGCTGTAGAGCTTATGCTCGAGATGGACTGGAGCCCGGAGCAGATATCGGCTATCTGCACGCGAATAGGCTATCCAGTCAGTCACGAGTGGATTTACAATTATGTTCTGGCTGATTTTTACGGCGGCGGTGGTTTATTTACTCACCTTCGCCACCGGTTAAGACGCTATAAAAAGCGCCTGCATAAGCAACGAGGTCGGATTTTAGGCCGTCGCTCGATACACGACCGGCCAGCAATTATTGATGACCGAGAACGCTACGGCGACTGGGAAATTGACACCGTTATCGGCAAACGTGGAACCGGTGCTATCGTCACGCTGTTAGAGCGTAAAAGCCGTTTTTATCTTGTGAAAAAAGTCACAAGTAAACATGCTGATGCCGTTGCTAACGCAACTATAGAAATGCTGCAGCCCTTTAAAGTTATGGTGCACAGCATTACAGCCGATAATGGTTTGGAATTCGCTGATCACGAACGTATCGCAGAAGAGCTTGATACAGACGTTTATTTTGCTGATCCGTATGCTTCGTATCAGCGCGGTGCGAACGAAAATGCGAACGGGTTATTGCGTCAATACGTGCCAAAAGGTACTGATTTGCGCACTGTAACTAACGAGCTGATGACTAAATATCAGCAACGCTTGAATTTACGGCCCAGGAAAACTCTGGGGTTTATTCAGCCAGACATAATTTTTAAAGAGCAATTGCAACAGGCTATGAGCGAGTGTTGCAGTTATTAGAGGCTGTTGATCTTTGCTCAAATATCATTCAGCAATGCATTGGCAGCCATACCATGACAAAGGCTAATGCGACATTACTGGCGTAGTTTCTTGCCAGTTTGTCGTAGCGAGTAGCTATAGCCCGATATTTTTTAATCTTTAAAAAGGCGTTCTCTACCAAGTGCCGGTACTTATAAAGACACCAGTCCATATGACCATTCCCAGTTTTGCTGTTCTCTTTTCTCGGAATATTGACCACGCAACCTTGAGCTTCAATAAATGCTCGTAAACTATCACTATCGTAGCCCTTATCGGCAGTGACATGGCTTGATTTTGGGGCTTCTGCTATCAAACTCTGCGCATGGGCGATGTCATGTACTTG
>NZ_VOZA01000010.1:0-104518 GCF_013420015.1 Acinetobacter sp. YH12039
GTCATGAGAAAGCCCATATAAATGGGTAATGTACAAGTTGCTGTAGAAGCATGTTTAATTCGTCTGATCACAGATACTTTATAAAGTATTTTAATACTTTTTTGAATCAGTCAATGCGTAAGTCCTATATAAACCAAATGCGCATAAACCAAATGCGCATAACCCGAATGTACAGAATCCTTCATCTCAGCATCCGTCAAATGTGCATCGTCCAAGCGCAAAGCCTCAGACGCCAGCTAAACCCAATACAAGTAAGCCCCAGCAGCAAAAACCACAGCAACAACGTCCTAAAGTAACGCCCGTGGATAAAGCTAAAACCCCGGGTGGATTTAACAGCCAGCGTCCACTTCGACCACAGGTTTAATGATTTTCAAGTAATAAAAAAGGACGCATTGACGTCCTTTTTTGTGTGCATTTACATTAAGCCTTTTTATATAAGCCTGCACGTACCGTACCTGCTTTGGTTTGTTTGATTTGCTGCCAACTGCTCGGCAGTTTTAACTGAGCAAGATCACGATCAGCTTCGATATAAATTAAACCATTGTCTGCAATGCAGGGATCGACCAACTCAGCAAGTTCCTGCCATAAATCAAGACTATAAGGGGGATCTAAGAAAATCAGATCAAATTGGTCTTTCAAGTTAGGAATGGCTTGTTGTGCCGTCATGTTTTTGAGTTGCACACGTTGTTTACTGACCCTTAGGAGTTCTAAATTGTCCATGAGGAACTTCGCTTGGGTACGATCAGGTTCAATTAAAACAGCTTCTGCTGCACCACGCGAGAGTGCTTCAAATGACAAAGCACCTGAACCTGTACAGAGGTCGAGGACTTTGGCATTTTGAACATCCCACATGAGCCAGTTAAATAATGTCTCACGGATACGGTCAGGTGTAGGGCGTAAACCGTCAATACTGGCAAAAGGCAGTTGACGGCGTTTCCATTCACCCCCAATGATTCTTAATTGATTTTTCATGAATTATTCCTCATCGGTTGCATGTGCGGCACTGGCAGCACGAGGTGGGGTATTTGCAGTATTCGATTGTTGAGTTGCACTGTTGTTCTGCTGAGCTGTTGGGGTTGCATTTGGATCGGCAGATAAAATATTCGAGCCGCTTGGTAATTCACTCGGTTTTAGACCTGCAGTCATGAGACCACCGCTAATTTGATGGCCTGCAGGACGAATTGGATTCTTTTTACGTGTTAATAACCAGTAGTCAAACATCGGTTTCGCAATTTGAGCAGCAGAACCACCGTGACGACCATTTTCCCAAACGACGGCAATGGCAATTTCAGGTTTTTCCGCAGGGGCAAAACCAACAAATAAACCATGGTCAAGTTGACGCTCTGTCAATAAGGACTCGTTATAACGTTTACCTTGGGCAATACTTTTAACCTGTGCAGTTCCTGTTTTACCTGCGATTTGATACATTGGGGTACGAATACCACGACCGGTCCCTGTTTGTACCACATCAATCATGGCATCACGCATTTTGATCCAATCATCTGGCTTACCATTAAATTGAATGCGACCATTAGGGGCGTTATGGACTTTGTGGACTTTAGAGCCTTTACTTTCACGCAAAACGTGAGGTGTAACATGAGAGCCTTGATTGGCAGTAATGGCAGTCGCCATCGCCAGTTGTAATGGTGTTGCAGTAAATGCACCCTGACCAATACTGACAGAAATGGTTTCACCTTTGAGCCAGTTGGACTTCCGTGTGCGGAGTTTCCATTCAGGATTTGGATATAGCCCCGTACTTTCACTTGGTAAATCAACACCGGTTTTTTCACCGAAGCCAAACTGACGCATCCACGTATTCATTTTTTCAATGCCCATACGATAGGACAAGACATAGAAGTAGGTATCGCAGGAAACGACTTGAGCTTTGTGTAAATTAACTGAACCATGACCAGTTTTTTTGTGGTCACGGAAACGATGGCTGTCACCCGGAAGCGTGAAGTAGCCTGGATCGGAAATGGCAGTACTCCAGTCCACTAGACCATAATGAATACCACCTAGACCAAACATTGGCTTAATCGTTGAACCCGGAGGATAAGCCCCTTGCACAGCACGGTTATATAATGGCTGATCGAGACTATCACGCAGTTCAGAATAATCTTTGCTGCTAATCCCGGTAACAAATAAGTTAGGGTTAAAACTTGGACTAGAAACGAGAGCAAGAATTTCCCCAGTACGTGGGTCAATCGCAACAATCGCACCACGTCGATCTGCAAGCTGCTCTGAAGCGACCATTTGCAGTCCATAATCTAGGGATAAATATAAGTCATTACCACGAATCGGATCTTTACGACCTAGATGACGTAACACATTACCAAAGGCATCGGCTTCAACCGACTCATTTCCCGGCATACCGTGTAAAAGTTCTTCGTATGATTTTTCAACGCCAATTTTACCGATCAGGTTTGAGCCAGCGTATAAATCTTTATCAATCGATTTTAGTTCTTTGTCATTAATACGACCCACGTAGCCAATCACATGGGCAAACAGTTCACCATGTGGATAGTAGCGAGTCATCTGGGTCTCTATATTGACACCCGGAAATTGATATTTTACCTCACTAAAACGGGCGATATCATTTTCATTTAAATTCAATTTTATCGAAACACGTTCAGTCTTTTTAGAGGTTTTAATTCGACTTTTAAAGCGTTCGATATCCTCATCTGTCAGTTCTAACAGAGGCGTTAGGCGCTCTACCGTATCATCAATATCTTCAACATCCGCTCGGCTCATGGTTGCTGAGAAAACTGGATAATTATCCGCTAATAACACGCCATTACGGTCATAGATATAACCGCGAGAAGGTGCAAGCGGTTGCAGTCGAATTCGGTTTTGATCTGCAGCAGTCGAAAAGGTCTCATAACTTTTGATTTGCAAATATGCATAACGTGCTACGAGTAACAGCATAAAGAAGGAGACAATCCCTATCGAAATCACCACGCGATTACGATAAATCCGCTTTTCTTGCTGGACATTTTTTAAAGGATAATGCTGCTTCATACGCGTTCGACTTAAAGACTGAGAGCTAAAATAACGGAAGAGGCATATTCTAGCGCAACTGACATTTTTTTGATAAATAAAAACGACTCTGCTGTGATTGCAGTCTATATTTTGACTTTGCAGACATGAAAAATATAGGGCTTTGTGTATAACAGTTCATATTATTCTGCTAAAGTCGAAACGTATAAAAAAGGAATAATCCAAAAAATAATACTAAGGAAGTTTGTGAAAACAATGAATAAATTATATCCATTGCTTGCATTTATGATGCTTGGAAGCATCGCACATGCCAATGACAATTCATTTTTACCTGAGGCAAAATTAACAGGTGAGGGTTATCAACCATGGAATGTTGGAGCAGGTTTTACTCAAAAAATTATTCACGTGAATGGTGAGTGGGTAAACACATATGGCATTGCCTATGCAAAAGCTGGTGTTTTCTTGAACGATGATAAAACACCTGGTGGGCAAGTCGGCTTTCGTCACCCAGTTCATCTCACTGGCAAAGATAAAAATGGTTATTATATCGGAGCTTATGCGGGCCACATCGACTCCAAGAAAGTAGATGGTGAAGATGAAGCGCGTTTAGGTGGTGGTATCGATCTTGCTTATGTGATGTTGAGTGCCGAGCGTATTAGTACGTTTAGTGTAGGCATGGGTGCGGGTGAAAAATTAGAAGACAAATCAGGTAATGTGATTGTGGAAACCGAACCGAGACTACAAATCTCATATACTTTAAGTTTTGGTTTGTAGTGAAAATAATCAACTTTATTTTATAACCGCACTCACTGAATAAAATTAAATATGGAAGTTATGCATGCTTGAGTACGTTAACGAATTGTGGCAAACCTTTTTGCAACGTCCCGATTTTTGGGCTGTGCTGAGTATTATCCCCGTTACCGCATTCGTTACCTGGGCACACGTTTGGATGGCACTGAAAATGGTGTTTTACCCGATTACTTTCTGGGGATTCCATTTAGGTCCATTACCCGTGGGATGGCAGGGGATTGTGCCAAGAAAAGCTGGACGTATTTCTGGCATTATTACGGATAACACATTGTCTAAATTGGGTTCCTTACGCGAGTTTTTGGATGCAATGGATCCTGAGGATATGGCGCGCATCATTGGTGAACAAGTTGGCTTTGAGCTTGAGCATTTGATTGATGAAGTCATGCTAGACCGAAATGCGGTGCTTTGGGAAAACCTACCGTATTCGATTAAACGCCGTATTTATGCCCAAGCACATAAACAGCTACCAAATACCTTAAAAGAACTCGTGACCGAACTGACCATGAACGTAGAGTCACTTGTTGACATGCGTGAAATGGTGGTGAGTCAAATGGAAGCGGATCGTCTCTTGATGGTGCGGATGTTCCTTAAAGTTGGCCAGAAAGAAATCAACTTTATTTGGCATATTAGTGCCTTGATTGGGATGTTCTTTGGTATCTTCCAGATGGTTGTTTGGTTTGTGGTGCCATGGCATTGGACAGTTCCATTTTGGGCAGCAATTTGGGGCTTTTTGACCAACTGGATTGCCATCTGGATGGTATTTAATCCCATTGAGCCGCACCCTGTTAAGTATTTGCAATTATTTGAATTAACTAAAGATCGTAAATTCCCTTGGATTAAACCTGTGATTCCACGTATTGGAACGTACAATGTTCAAGGCGCGTTTATGAAACGCCAAGAAGAAGTTTCGGATGTATTCGCAAGTGTAGTCACAGAAGACCTAATTACGTTAAAATCTATCATGACCGAAATGATGTATGGCGGGAAGAAAGATAAGACCCGTCGCATTGTGAAACGTCATATTAATGAAATTATGGAATCTCCACTGGTTCGTACCTCATTACAGTTGTCTTTAGGTCCAAAAGAGTACGCAAAACTCAAGACAGACTTGATCGATCGCTCAATTGAAATTACGATGGTGCCTGTATGCGACCCTGCGTTTAATGCGAGCCGTGCACAGAAAATCTTTCAAATGTTTAGAGACCGTATTCGTGAGCTAACACCGAAAGAATTTCAAAATCTATTACGTCCTGCATTTCAGGAAGACGAATGGATTTTAATTGTCTTGGGTGGTGTAACCGGTTTTATCGCGGGTACAATACATTTGTTTGTGGCTTTCTTATAATTAGATGCTGGAAGACGATCTGAATCTTGGGTTCAGATCACTACATAGCGTCATATACAATGTTTAAAATGAGGATGTTTTTTTATGCGCATTATATTACTCGGACCACCTGGAGCAGGTAAAGGTACACAAGCTCAGTTGATCTGTAAGCGCTACGATATCCCACAAATTTCAACCGGTGATATGCTCCGTGCTGCGATTCGTGAAGGTACTGAATTAGGTCTACAAGCTAAAAGCGTCATGGACAATGGCGGCCTTGTATCTGATGAGCTTATTATTGGTCTTGTAAAAGAACGCATTGCTCAACCTGACTGTGTCAACGGCTGCATTTTTGACGGTTTCCCGCGTACGATTCCACAAGCTGAAGCGCTTGAAAACGAAGGTATCAGCATCGATCACGTAATTGAAATTGATGTACCTGACGAAGAAATCGTTCAACGTTTATCTGGTCGTCGTCAACACCCAGCATCTGGTCGTGTATATCACACCGTTTACAACCCACCAAAAGTGGAAGGTAAAGATGACGAAACTGGTGAAGACCTTGTTCAACGTCCAGATGACCAAGAAGCAACAATTCGCAAGCGTTTAGGTTCTTACCACGCTGAAACTGAGCAATTGGTTGGTTTCTACCAAGGTCGTGCAGCTTCTGGCGAAAACGCACCGACTTATGACAAATTAAATGGTCTTCGTCCAATCGATCAAGTTCAAACTGATTTGTTCGCGATATTAGATCAGTCTAAATAATTCAACTTTTTTGAATTTTTGACAATCAAAGAGTCCTACTGCATAGTGGGGCTCTTTTTTTATGTGGCTTTTAGGGCGAATCTGTTATGAAATTTGCTTTGGTTATAATGGTCATCATCGCTGTGGCGGTGTTATTGGGCTTATTATTTGTCAGCTTTAAAATGTTGCGTAAGGTGCAAGTGGAAGAAGCAGAGCAAGCTAAACTGAGCCCGAAGCAATATCGCTTACATCCAAAGCTGCAGCAAGAGCTTGATAAAAAACAAAAAGAACAAGATAAAAATTAAGCATCAACTCGATCAATTGATTCTTACAAATTCCATCTGCCCCGAAATTGAAGAGATTAATCTTCAATTTGGGTGGTTTTAATCGGTCTTAATGCGCCAAAGTCAAAACGGTCGGGCCAATTACACACATCAGACACGATACATTCATCACATTTGGGTTTGCGGGCAATGCAGCAATAGCGTCCATGTAAAATCAGCCAATGATGTGAATCAACAATAAACTCTTTGGGGATGACTTTGACGAGTCGGTGTTCGACTTCCAGAACATTTTTGCCGACAGCCAATCCTGTTCGATTCCCTAAACGAAAAATATGCGTATCGACTGCCATGGTTGGTTGTCCAAAAGCAGTATTCAGCACCACATTTGCAGTTTTACGACCGACACCGGGTAAGGCTTCCAAATCTGCACGATTATTCGGAACGATACTGTTATGCTTCTCAATGAGCATCTTGCAGGCTTTAATGACATTTTCCGCTTTTGAGTTATACAGGCCAATGGTCTTGATATATTCCTTCAGTCCGTCAACACCTAACGCATAAATAGCTTCAGGAGTATTTGCTATTGGAAAAAGTTTATCTGTGGCTTTATTGACGCTAACATCAGTGGCCTGAGCAGATAGGGTAACAGCCACTAAAAGTTCAAATGCACTACTATAATTGAGTTCGGTTTTCGGGTTGGGGCGTTGCTCACGTAAGCGTTCAAAAAAAGTTTGAATTTGCTTCTTAGTCATGTTTTTAACAGCCATGATTAAGCCCCTTGCAGTTGTGTTAATTGTTGCGTGAGCGTATGGAGTAACTCACGTTTTTTTGCATCGTCTCGTACACTCAGCTGTTTTTCTAACTTTTTGATTTGTGTTCGAATTTTAGCAAGTTCAATGGTGGTTTTTGCATCGAGCTGCACGACTGGTGTAGTTGGTTTTTCTACGACTTCAATGACCGGTACCGAGTCTGTCTGGGTCGAAAATTGGGCAAAAAGTTCCGTATCAATTTCTGCGCGTACAACAGGGCCTTTACGATGAATTCGGCGCTTTTCCTCACGTTGAATATGTGCATAGTAGCGGCGACGTAAATCATTCTGTTCTGCGATTCGAACGGCTTCAGATGGCACTTGATCAAGCTCTTCGATAAGGTCGATACAATCCACTGGACAAGGTGGAATGCAGAGTTCGCAGCCCGTACATAAATCCATCAAGACGGTATGCATCAATTTGCCTGAGCCAATAATGGCATCGACAGGGCAGGCACTGATACATTTGGTACAACCAATACATTCATCCTCACGAATCACAGCTTTAACCCGTTGCGGGCGCCCATCACTTTGGATTGGCCAAACGCTGGCTTCTGCTGTTAAGTGTGGACGATTTAATAACGCTGCTAGTGAATCTGCCACAGGTTGACCACCGGGTATACATTTATTGGCTTCTTCTCCTTCACTGATGGCTTTGGCATAGGGTAAGCAGCCGTCTCGGTGTCCACAAAGTCCACATTGAGTTTGTGGCAATAGGGCATCAATTTGTTGGATGAGGGAAATTTCAGAAGTCATGGGTAGTCGCGAGTACAAATGAAGGCAGAGAAAAACCAAAGAGGACGTTGAATTCTAGCATGTTTCAGTATGAATTGCTGTGCGCAAAAATGGGTCTATAGATGCATCATAAATGAGCAAAATAATTCATTAAAATATTCCTAAAAGTAATAGTATTTATAACTAAAATATCTGATTAATCAATTTAAATCGCTGTTCTATAAAGAATTTAAAGATTTTTTAAAAAAACTATTGCTGATTAGTTACAAAAGATATTTAATATTTTGCGCCAAAATATATCTTTGATCAAAATTGTGATCAATTTTGATCCATACATCTGCTGAGGATTAAGTGTTGAAATATAACAGCCTTAACGACTTCCTAGACTACGTTAAAACACGTGATGAACATCAACCTGAATTTCTTCAAGCTGTTGAAGAAGTGATGACGAGCCTTTGGCCATTCATCGAAAAGAACCCACAATATGCTGACTACGGTTTGCTAGAACGTCTTGTTGAGCCTGAGCGTGCAATTCAGTTCCGTGTTTCATGGGTAGATGACAAAGGTCAAACTCAAGTTAACCGTGCTTTCCGTGTTCAATACAACTCAGCAATTGGTCCATTCAAAGGTGGTATGCGTTTCCACCCATCAGTGAACCTTTCAATTCTTAAATTCTTAGGTTTTGAACAAACTTTCAAAAATGCTTTAACTACACTTCCTATGGGTGGTGGTAAAGGTGGTTCAGATTTTGACCCTAAAGGTAAATCTGAAGGCGAAATTATGCGTTTCTGTCAAGCATTAATGATCGAGTTATACCGTCATCTTGGTTCTAACACTGACATCCCTGCGGGTGACATCGGGGTAGGTGGCCGTGAAGTTGGCTACATGGCTGGTATGATGAAAAAATTAAGCAACGACACAGCATGTGTGTTCACTGGTAAAGGTTTAACTTTCGGTGGTTCACTTGCGCGTCCTGAAGCAACTGGTTACGGTACTGTGTATTTCGCTGAGGAAATGCTGAAAACTCGTGGCGACAGCTTTAAAGATAAAGTCGTAACGATTTCGGGTTCTGGTAACGTTGCACAATACGCTGCTGAAAAAGCAATGTACTTAGGTGCGAAAGTGGTTTCACTTTCTGACTCAGCAGGTACTGTATACGTAAAAGACGGTTTCACAACGGAACTTCTTGCTGAAGTAATGGAATTGAAAAACGTTAAGCGTGGCCGTATTTCTGAATTTGCATCTAAGCACGGTTTTGAATATTTAGAAGGTCAACGTCCTTGGTCTATCAAATGTGATATCGCGCTGCCATGTGCAACTCAAAATGAATTAGATGAAGCTGATGCTGAAGCTCTTCTTGCTAATGGCGTAATCTGTGTTGCTGAAGGTGCGAACATGCCTTCAACTTTGGCTGCAGTTGAGAAATTCGTTGAAGCGAAAATTCTTTATGCACCAGGTAAAGCATCGAATGCGGGTGGTGTTGCGACTTCTGGTCTTGAAATGTCTCAAAACGCAATTCGTTTGGGTTGGACTTTCGAAGAAGTTGACGAGCGTCTACACGCGATCATGAAAGAAATTCACCGCAACTGCGTGAAATACGGTACTGAAGAAGATGGTACTGTGAACTACGTAAACGGTGCGAACATTGCAGGCTTCGTAAAAGTTGCTGACGCAATGCTTGCTCAAGGCGTTTACTAAGTTCTACGTAAGTTGAACTGAAAACCGAGGCTTCTGCCTCGGTTTTTTATGGCTGAATGGCTTGGAATATATAGAATTGTTGCTCAGTGTTCATGAGCCTAAGTTGGATTTTGCTATCTATAACGTTGAAGTGAAAATTTAAGGATTGGCTGAGCAAACGTTTTATATGAAGCTCTTGCTGATGTAATTGTGGGCAGAACTTCAGGGTACTCCCTACATCTCCTGTAAAACGCAAAGTATGCTTTTCTACATCATAATTGCGGCCAATGCGATTACAGCCACTAAAAAATGTTATACGGCCATTGTTGAATGTGAGAGTTATTGGGGCGGGTAGAGCCTTATTCTCTACGAGAACCCACGTCTTTTGAGTTAATTGTTCTGCTTCAAAATCACGTAAATCAGCAATTCGCTGTATGCCTTTAAAAATATAGGTCTGTTGATTGCGATTCTTCAGGATGAATTCAGGCAGGGCATTTTGCTTTTGTAGTAGCTTTAAATTTACATCGCTAAAGCATTGGCTGAACAGTACATCGTGATTTGAAAACTTTGCACGGCTGATCAGCGTTTCCAGTTGTGAAGATATAAAAAAACCGAGGCGTTGATCTCGGTTTTTTTATAGGCTGTAACTTACAACGTACCTTTTACAGCTTCACGTTCGACTGACATATCAAAAATATAGGCATATTTTGATTGATCAGCTGCAGGGTTTTTACGTTCAAAACGTTTTACGCGAATAATTTGGCGTTCTGCAGGAGTGTGCTTAAAGCCTTCAATTTGATCGTAAAATAAAGTCCAGTCTTTATCAACTTGTGTTTTTAAGCCTTTTTCATCGTACTTCACTTCACGCACTTGCAAACAAGTTTGTGGAGCAACACCTGTACATTGTTTGGTTTCAGGGCTGACTTCAAGGAAAATTGTTTCGCCTTGTGAGTTGTACTGGGTTTCAGGTGTTAATTTTCCAGTGAAAACCAGTTTCTCACCTGTTGCAGAAATAATCGTTAACGTTGGATTTTGTGGATCTGTGGTATTTAAGACAAAAGGTGCTTTACGGTCACTAAAGAGTGAAGATGCAAGTCCTTCTTGTTTCATCGCATTATCAGGACATGCCATCATGGTAGATGCAATGTTGCCTGTTACAAGTGTATTGTGTTCCACTTTCCATTGGGTTGACATGCTATTACAGCTGGTTGAAATACCCAAAGTGCCATTTTCTAGAAAATTTAAAACCAAAGGTTTTGGCGCATTTTCAGTGGTGGTGCTCCATTGATATGAAGCTAAAGTTTTATCAGCATTTTGTTGTTGTAATACGCTCACGGCTAAATCTCCAGCTTTTTGGATATCGCTTGATTGACATGCTGCAAGGACTAAAGGGAAGAGGGCGATCGCTAAATATTTTAATTTCATTACGCTAACTGTTCTAAGTGAATTTCAGCCTGTAGCATAACCCATTCATTTTAAAAAAATATGAATACATTCAGCTCAAATAAGTAGCAAAATGTATCCATGAATAATAATTTGTTAACTTATTAATATAAATTATGAATAAGTCAAACTACCAAGTTTATTTCACGTTTAATCAAAACGATAAATATCCATACCTAGTGAACCCATACTAAAACTACTGTGAACAATAGAGAAGCGGGGGCCTGCACCCATCGCAAAGAAGATAGGTGCAAAATGTTCAATGGTCGGATGGTTGCGTTGTACAAACGGAATATTTTGCCAATCGAGAACTTCATCAAAATCTTGATGAGTGAGCTTATTGACCACAAAATTACGGAATGTAGACGCCCATTCAGGCACGGCTGCTGCACGTCCATCCCAAGCCAATTCACGTAAGTTATGAGTAATACTGCCCGATCCAATCAACAGGATTTGCTTGTCACGTAAAGGTGCAAGCGTTTGTCCAATTTTATAGATCTCTTGCGCAGACATGGTCATCGGCAGTGATATTTCAATTACAGGAATGTCGGCATCAGGATACATATGCAATAACGGCATCCAAACGCCATGATCGCGTGGACGGGTGCTGTTGGCGTGTGCAGATAATCCTGCATTGGCAAGCAAATGGAGAATTTCTTCTGCGAGCTCTGGGTTACCCGGTGCTGGATAGCGAATATCATAAAGTTCCGCAGGGAAGCCACGGAAGTCATGCCAAGTTTCAGGACGGGCACTGGTACTTACTTCTAGTGCGTTACTTTCCCAATGTGCGGACATGATAATAATGGCTTCCGGTTTTGGAAGATTCAGGCTTAAACGTTCCAACGCAGGACCGACTTGCTCAGGATTGATGGCAAGCATAGGTGAGCCATGGGAAATAAATAAACCTGGAAGTGTTTGTAAATTCATCGCGGTCGCCGTTGGTTGTTTAAAGGAATATGATGATCATGCACTAAATTATTCAGCGTAACAATTCGGATAATTTCAACGGTTTGTTTCATTGTTGCAACGCTTGCTTGCTGTTGATGCTGGATGTCCGTTTAGATTAACCCGCACGATGGTAAGGGTGATTATGGTTAATACTCATTGCGCGGTATAGCTGTTCGATGAGCATGACACGAACCATTGGATGTGGCAAAGTCAGTTTAGATAAAGACCAATGCCACGCTGCAGCTTTACGTACCGCCTCAGAATGTCCATCTGGCCCACCAATGGCTAAAACCACATCATTGCCTTCAAGCATCCAACCTTTCATGGTTTCAGCCAGTTTTTCGGTACTGAACTCTCGACCACCGACTTCTAAGGCGATCAGTACTTCATTCGATTTCATGGCATTTAAAATGCTTTCACCTTCAATTTGACGGTATTTTAAAATGTCGGCTTCTGAATCGTTTTTGCCACGTTTGGCCATAGGCAGTTCAATGATCTGCGTTTGAACAAAAGGCTGAATACGTTTGAAATAATCTTCAAAACCCGTCAGAACCCATGCTGGCATTTTTTGACCGATTGTCAGAATACGAATTTTCATACAGCGCCTGAAAGTATACAAAAGAGCATTATAACGGTTCGCTTGCACTTTGTATGTTCAGACACAATTTGCAATTGAAATCGTGTTCTGCTTGCTGTTTAAATACGCAGCATAAACAGATTAGATCAAAGATGAAAATTGGAATAATAACAATGAAAAAAACATGGCAGGACGGTAAATTATTTTTGCTCAAGCAAGCAGCAATGCTTTCAATTTTTGGATGGTGTTCATTTGCGGCGTATGCCAACAATATTAGAACAGCTGAACCGGATAATTTAAAAGTCTATTTAGAGCAAATTATTGGTAATGAAGCTGAATATCGTAACTATAAGAATATTCAAGAGTTAAACCGGGTGTCTGCTTGGATTCGTGAGCAGATGCGTTTATTTGGTGTGAATTGTCGTTTTCAAACCTATACTGTAAACAGCCAACCATACCGTAATGTGGTCTGTCCCTTAAATGCAGGGCATAGCAACCGAGTGATCATTGGCGCGCACTACGATGTATTTGAGGAGCAGCATGGCGCCGATGATAATGCTTCTGGCGTTGCAGGTGTACTCGAAGCTGCTCGGATTCTTTCGGCTGAAAAAGCGCGATTAAAACAAAATATTGAATTTGTATTTTATACCCTTGAAGAGCCGCCGTATTTTAGAACAGAGTCGATGGGCAGTTTTATTCACGCAAAATCGGTAGCAAAGGAAAAGGATAAAATTTCAGGTGTGTATATTCTGGAAATGATTGGTTATTTTGATCCCAAAGTCACTCAAGATTATCCAGTTGGACTGAAATGGATTTATCCATCTCATACGAATTTTATTGCATCGGTGGGGAATATTCAGTCTCGTGACTTAACCTCATCGTATTGTGCGGCGATGGAGTCTTTGAAGCAACTACAATGTGAGCGCTTGATTTCACCTTCATTTATTCAGGGTGTGGATTTTTCAGACCATATGAATTATTGGCAATTTGATATGCCGGCGATGATGATCACTGATACGGCATTTTATCGTAATAAGCACTATCACACTGAGCAAGATACCCTGGATAAATTAAACTTAGACAAAATGGCTCAAGTGATTGATGGTTTAGTAAAAACCATCTTAAATTTGAAATGAGTGTCTTTAAAAGCATGACATAAAAAACGCAGCCCCGAAAGCCTGTGGACTGCGATAAAAGGTCATCTACCTGGAGATGTAGATGACCATCTTGTTCCAATGATCATCACGCTTTTACACGTGATTGGAACCAATAAAGAAACATACAGCGCGTATATCTCTCTACTATATATGTGGGATAGAGGGCGATATTTCAAGTAATAGCATTCAAATTTTGTAAGACTTTCTTATTGGCTATTATTGATCTTGATGTCGAATTTGAAATAGTTATCCAATCCATAGTTGTAGCTGTTGGCTTGAATCAGGTGGTTGTGAAGAATTTGAATGAAAAGTTTCGAATATACAGTATGAAATAATGGATATAAAAAAGCCCTGTCGAAACAGGGCTTTTTTCTTTTATTGCGAGTTGCTAGCGCTTAGTGACGTGCAGCTTTGCCACCTTCAGTTGCTTTGACAATCGGTGTCTTTGCAAGAGGTTTAGGCATATCAACCAAGGCTAGTGGTAAAATCTCATCAATCGATTTCACTGGTTTAATTTCTAGACCTTCTTTGACATTGTCTGGAATCTCAGCCAAGTCACGAACGTTGTCTTGTGGGATAAAGACAAGCTTGATGCCACCACGGTGAGCAGCGAGAAGTTTCTCTTTTAAACCACCAATGCGCATTGCACGGCCACCAAGACTGGTTTCACCGGTCATCGCAATATCTGGACGAATTGCAATGCCTGTAAACGCTGAAACAAGAGCGGTAGTTAGGGCTAAACCAGCAGATGGACCATCTTTCGGTGTTGCACCTTCTGGTAAATGCACGTGTACATCTGTTTCTTCAAAGCGAATCGCTTCAATACCTAGTTCATCTGCACGGGTACGTACAACGGTCATCGCTGTTGTGATCGATTCTTTCATGACATCGCCAAGAGAACCGGTGGTAATGAACTTGCCTTTACCTTTCACTGCTGCAACTTCAATTGTTAGTAGTTCACCACCAACAGATGTCCAAGCCAAGCCGTTTACACGACCCACTTCAGCTTCTTCTTCGGCCATACCGAAGTCGAATTTGTGTGGACCTAAGTAGTCAGGAAGATTTTTCGAATTCACTTCAATTTGAAGATTTCTCGCTTTCTTGCTCACTGCTTCTTTTACCACTTTACGTGCAATTTTAGACACTTCACGTTCTAAGCTACGGACACCGGCTTCACGTGTATAACGTTGTACGATATCGCGGATGGCTTCTTCGTGAACGGTTAATTCTTTCGCACGTAGACCGTTGTTCTTGATGGCTTTTGGAACAAGGTAACGTTCAGCAATATTCACTTTTTCATCTTCGGTGTAACCCGGTAGACGAATCACTTCCATACGGTCAAGCAAAGCTTCTGGAATATTCATGCTGTTTGCAGTACAGATGAACATCACTTCAGAAAGGTCTAGATCAAGATCTAAATAGTGATCATTGAACTTGCTGTTTTGTGATGGATCTAGGACTTCAAGCAATGCTGAAGCAGGGTCTCCACGGTAGTCTTGCGCCATTTTGTCAATTTCATCGAGTAAGAACAGTGGGTTCTTTACGCCAACTTTTGTCAAAGACTGTACAATTTTACCTGGCATCGCACCAATATAAGTACGACGGTGACCACGGATTTCAGCTTCATCACGCACGCCGCCAAGCGCCATACGGACAAATTCACGACCAGTCGCTTTGGCAACAGATTCACCGAGTGAAGTTTTACCAACACCTGGAGGACCAACTAAGCACAGGATTGGACCACGAAGTTTTTTCACACGTGATTGAACAGCAAGGTATTCCACGATGCGGTCTTTCACGTCGTCTAAACCATAGTGATCGGCATCAAGAATATCTTGAGCTTTCGCAAGGTTAATGCTGACTTTGCTAGCTTTGTTCCAAGGCGTATCTAAAATAACTTCTAGGTAGTTACGCACGACAGCAGCTTCGCTTGAAGCAGGTTGCATCGCTTTTAGCTTGCGGAACTCATTTTCAGCTTTTTTACGTACATGTTCAGGTAAATCGGCTTCAGCTAGACGTTTTTCAATTTCTGCAACGTCATCTTCAGCACCGCCATTCATGTCAGAAAGTTCGCGTTGAATGACCTTCATTTTTTCATTTAAGAAGTATTCACGCTGATTCTTTTCCATTTGGCGTTTTACAGAATCATGTAAGGTTTGCTCAATTTGCTGTTCTTCTGACTGTTGTAATAAGTAGGTCATGAGTTCAGCTAAATGTGCTTCAAATTCATCATGCTCTAAGAATTTTTGTTTGACATCAATATTCAGAGGCACGCGTGTTGCTACGAAGAATAATAATTGCAGTAAATCATCAATTTTATTGGCTGCTGCAATCAATTCACGTGCATTACGCAGTTTTGCTTCTGCATATTGAGCAAATAAGGTACGTAATTCTTCGACACGGTTATTCTGAGTTTCTGAGTCTACAGAAACCGTCATTGGGCTTAATGAATGCTCGGCAGTCAGGTAATCATCGGCATCGATAATTTTTTCTAGCTTGGCACGATATAAGCCTTCAATCAGTACTTTTATACAGTTTTCATCATTCTCATGATTCACAACTTGCACAATCTTCGCGACAGTACCGTATTGATATAAATTGTCGTGATCAATTTCTTCTGTAAGCGAATCTTTTTGTGCAACTACGAATACAAGATTGTCACTGTCACGTGCGACATTGACTGCATTGATCGACTTTTCGCGACCCACAAACAGTGCAATTTGCATGTGAGGATATACAACCACATCTCGTAGCGCTAAAAGCGGTAATACGCTCGGAATTGTAGTTTCCAAGCTTTCTTCATTCATAATAATCTCAGACATGGGCACTCCTAATGAGTGACAACGGTGTTGCCATGTTTTTTATAGTGATGTGTATTTTTTAAATTACAAGGGTCATGCCAATTAAAATGTATAAAAAATGACTAAATATGTGATTTTTAAGTGTAACTCAGCGTCAAAAATATCAAATTAACGTTTGAAACTTAAAGTTTGAGATGGGCTGATAAAGCCATCTAGCGGTTGATCCCATGCTTCTCGGACTAAGGGGTCTTGGATGAGTTGAAAATCGTGACCAAGTCCTAAACGGTAGGGTATAGAGTGAGCTGTTGCTAATGTTTTATCGTAGAAGCCACCCCCCATGCCAATACGTGTGCCGTACTTGTCGCAAGCGAGCAAGGGCATGATTAAAAGGTCAAGATGAGAAACATGCTTCCCACGACTCGCCATAGGCTCTTTCATGCCGAGTGGGTGATGAGAAAAACGTTTACTAATGTATTGATGACGTGAGATTTCAACCCAAACCAGTTGCTGATTCATGTTGCAAATCATGGGTAAATACACGTGTTTTTGATGCGAAAAACAGTAGTGGATAAGCTTTTGAGTGTGAATTTCACCAAATGCATGTAAATAAACGCCTATATGCTGACTGCGCTTAAAATAACTGAGTCTGATTAAACGCTGTAGGACTTGTTGTTCAGCTTGTCGTTGCTCCCATAGGTTTAGGTTACGACGCTGCTTACGGAGTTGTTTACGAAGGCTGGTGGTGCTCAAAGTCATGATTCATTTCAAAGTAGCACAAAATTCTCAAAGGCATTTTAACGCGTTCAAGCTTAAAAGTCCGAAGAAATAGATTTTATCTTTTTTATATAAAGCGTTCCTTAAAACACTAGTCGGCTTAAGGAACGCGGACTTATTTAAGGCTTTTTAATACCAAGAATTTGGACGTCAACACGACGATCTGCTTGTAAGCAAGCTTTTAAGGCATTTCGATCTTGCACATCAAAACAACCATTGGTTACAGGCTGAGTTTCACCTGCTGAAGCGAAACTTAATTTGTTTCCAGCAATCCCTTGGTTCATTAAGTAATTTTTGACAGTCTGTGCACGTTGCAATGCAAGTTGCTGATTATATTGTTCACTGCCTAAACGGTCGGTATGGCCGGTAAGCTTAATCATATCAATCACGTGCATATTGGTTATTAAGTTTAGTTGCTAGTTCATTCAAGCTTGATTTACCTGCAGGAAGTAAATCATTTAGTTTGCCACCATTAAATTTAAATAAAGAATCGGCAGCTAAATTTATATTATCTAAACTAGGTTCAATTGGTTTTATCACATTATTTAGAGCATTTTCTCTAATCGGGCAATTATTAATCGTAGTGCCATCATTATTTAATATAATAGGTTTGCCATTATTATCAACTGTAAGTAATAAGTTATTCAAAAGTGACTTTTCGTTTACACAATAGCTAACTGAATAATTTTTACAATGAGTTGTACAATTTTTCACCTTAAATTGGTATTCGCCTTCTTTTAAATAAAAATCAGCAGAATTATTAATATAAAAATCACCCGCTTTAAATTCATCTATATAGAGTTTAGTTGCACATTTTTGGTTCTTAGCTTGATCATCTGCGCATAATTTTTCATCACGTTGCACATGTATTTTGTATGCATCAATCATATTGTTTTGAAACAATAAATTATCTGGTTTTGCATATTTATTTACGCCAGGAAAAGTTGAACATGCGACAACTGAGCGTCCACAAGTTGAAGTGACTGTGACACCGAATGGTGACATCGTACAGACTTACCCTGATGACACTGATCCATCCACAATTACGCCTGACCAAATTACGGTTAAAGATCCAAATGGCAAAGACATCGTGGTTGAGTTTGGTACACCTGAGACTCAACCAGACGGTTCAATTACGGTAACGGGTAAAGTGCCAGAGGACGTTGAAGGCAAAGTTACGGTTAATGTACCAGAAGGTTCATATGAAGACACTTCGGGTAACCTGGGTCTACCAGGTACAGGCAACGAAAACATCAATATGGTTCCGCTTGTAGCAGAAGTGACGATTACACCAGATGGTAAGATTACTGTAACTTATCCTGATGATGTTGATCCATCGACGATTACAGAAGATAAAATCGTTGTTGAAGGTCCAAATGGTCCAATCGAAGTACCATTTACGCCGCCAGTGGAACAACCTGACGGCTCTTATATTGTGACTGGTGAAGTACCTCCAGGTGTTGATGGTAACGTTACAGTAACTGTCCCTACAGATAGCTATGAAGATGAATCAGGTAATCCGGGTGAGGAAGTAGATAAAACTGTCCCAGTGGACAATATCGCTCCTGAAGTTGAGACAACCCAAGTGGTTACGATAGAAGATCAAAGTGTGACATTAACATGGGCGCATTTTGGTATTTCAGATGCAAATACAGCAAATGATCAGCTTGTTATTACGGTAACAAATCTGCCAAAAGACGGTGTATTGACAATCGTAGATGCTGCTGGGAATAAAACACCAATCATCGCGGGTCAAACACTATCTTATGCTGATATTAAGGTATGAAAATTTATGCTATTACAGAGGACGGAACTCGAGTATTGCTTGGAACTGCGGATACAAATGGCAATTTAAGTTTTGTCGCTGATGGAATGAGTATCGAAGGTTCAAACTTAGTGGCGATTGCACCACCAAGTTTGGCTGTTACGGGTAATTCTTTACAGTTGAACGTGAAGCTTGAATCTCTTGCAACTGAAAAATCGAATGGTTCAACTGCAAGTTCAGAATTAGAGTTCGGTGTAATTTTGTATCCTGCTTCTGTAACAAACGTAGCACCTGAAATTGAAATTGAACCAGAAGTAGTCACTGTTGGTGCAGCTGTTGCCGGTCAAAAAATTGCTGCTTATGCTGCATCGGATGCAGATAATGATAGTCTGACTGTGACATTTGCTAATGGCTCGACAGTTAGTGCCGACGGTTTCTATCAATTATCATTGGCTGATCAATCTGTAACCTTAACTCAGAAAGGTGCGGATCAGCTAAATTCAGGTGCTGTATTGCCTTCGATAAGTCTTCAAGTTACTGATGGTAAAGTTACAACTCCTGTAACTGGCAATGCTGAACTCATTGAGTTAAAAGCAACATTAACAAGTGAAATTTCGGTATCAGGGTCAACATCAGGTGGAACTGGTGGTGGTGCGTCAAGTTCAGTGATTAACGTTCCAAACCTAGGTACGATTTATAAAGATGCACAAGGTAATTATGTTTCTGATGATCTTGTTGCGGGTGCGAAAATTGTAGATATTGCTGCACAGATGCAAGCTATTATCAATGATCCACAGTATGGTAATGATTTCAATAAAATTAACGAAGCGCTAAGAATCTTTACTAATTTGAAAAGTGAAATTAACGTTTCTGAAATTATTATTATCAATTGGGAGAAAATTGACAAAGTTCTGACTCAGAATGAGCTTGGGCTTAATTTCTCAAATAGTTTCCCTAAAGACTTTGGAGGTGAAAAAGGTACTCCGAGTGACTGGATTGTATTTGATGAAGCGTATTCAGGTGAAAAATATCCTGTCAATTCAATGATTTTAAACAACTCTGATACAACCAACTATAATGATGGTTTTAACTTGAGTATTACGGGTGTCCAAAATGTAAGTGGTTTCCAAATTAATATGTTGGAAGGTGTGCTATTTGCGGATGGAACTCAAATTGCTAAGACAGATGAGAAAAATCAAAATGGACAGGATCAACTTGGTGTAATAGCTCCGGAAGCAGGCGTTCCAGAGAAAGTTTTACAATTTACTTTACATGCAGAAGTTCTAAATGATGCAGAGGCAAATGTGAATGTAAATGGTGTGAAATTTAAATCTGCTGCTCTTGATGCTTTAGTTGATGCCAAAGTTTCGGTAAATGGTATATCAGTAAGCAAAGATTCAGATGGGTATTATGCTTATCAAGGCACTTCAAGTAGTCAAGTTGAAGATTTTGTAGTGAAAGTTACAGTCCCTGAAACCTCAATTCAAGATGTAAATGTACTTACAACCCAGCTCGAAACAGAGTTAGGAAACAGTGACTGCGACAGCATCGTTTGCGATGTTCTCATTAGAAAGTGAAAGTTTACTTATTGGTGATGATATTGTTTTTGACCTTCTTGCAGATGACAATTTGGGCGGTAATACATTAACAACAGTAAATGATTTTTCTATTGCTGACCAAATCGATATCTCTTCATTACTTTCTGACGATGCAACTGAAGCGAATCTCGCAGAGTTTGTAACAGTAGCATATGACGAAGAAACTGATTCAGCTGTGATTTCAATTGACCGTGATGGCACATCAGGTCTGAAATACGAATCACAAGATCTCGTGGTCTTGCTCAATCAAACGAGCAAAGTCGAACTAGATGACCTAATCAACAATAATCAAATTATTTACTAATCATTTGATGAACTAAAAAAGCACCTTCGGGTGCTTTTTTTTGCTTCCCAAAAAGTGAATGCAGATTGAAGACTTGGTTTTAATCAACAACTCATCGGAATTAAAACAAATACGCTATATCTACACTTGTATATTGAATAAGCTTTCTTTGCGCTTAAAAAGCGACACTTATCTGATGACGTAGCTCAAAAGGTATGCATAAAAACAAATTAATGGACAATAAAAATGAAAAAGAATCTCTGGATTAGGACACTTCTTTCGATGACAATCATGGTGTCTCCACTCACTTTCGCAGCGACCAGCACTGCACCCATTCCACCCAATAGCCAGCAAGTTTTTTTTGTGGGTAATAACTGGGATGGTACGGTTACAGTCATCAATCCTGCAAAAAACTATCAAAAAGTTGGTGTTATCAATATGGTGCCCGACAAAAAGGAACGGCTCACTGAGATTTACCTCAACCCAGTAAAATTGATTGCCTATAGCTATATTCGTAATACAGCAGGAGAGGGAAATGATCAATTGGTCGATGATATGTATTCCACACCAGATGGCAAATCGGTGGTTGCATCACGCCCAAGCTATGCAGATGTTGTCTCGATTAATATTGCAACAGGGAAAATTAATTGGCGCACACCCGTTGAGGGATTTCGAGCAGACCATATGGCAGTATCCCCTGATGGGCAACAGGTTGCAGTATCAGCGTCTTCAGGAAATGTCGTACATATACTCGATATCAACACAGGCAAGGAAGTCGGGCGCTTTGCCACAGGAGATAAGCCACATGAAAATATTTACTTTGATGGCGGCACAAAAATTCTTAACTCAGCCATAGGTAATGTGGAAACCTCAATGGATGCAGCGTGGCAGGATTTCACTAAAGGCAAACGCTATATCACCATTGCCGATGCTAATAATTTTAAAGTCTTGAAGAAAATTGATTTTCGTCCTGCATTGGATGCCTTTGGTCGTAAAGACCTATCAAACGCTGTGCGTCCAATTGTGTTTAGCAAAGATGAATCCAAAATCTATGCGCAAGTCTCATTTTTTAATGGCTTGGTCGAATATGATCTCAATCAAGGCAAAGTCACACGCATTGCACAGCTTCCAGGAAGTACAACTATTCCCTCTGATCGCACCAAATGGGTGAATGACTCACGCCATCATGGGCTTTCGATCAGTGGAGATGGTGAAAAACTATGTGTCGCAGGAACGATGGATGATTATGCCACCATCGTCGATCGTAAAACTTTGACCGCGGCGAAATTGATTGCTGCAGGCAAACCGTATTGGGCAACGCAAAGTCCAGATGGTAAACGTTGTGTCATTTCTGAAAGTGCCACAGATGCAGTAACCGTGATTGATTTTGCAACAGGTGAAAAAGTCATCACAGTTCCAGTTGGCAATCACCCACAGCGTGTTCGTTTAGGTTATGCACCAGCAGGATGGGGCAGTCAGTAAAACAGTTTAAATCAAAAGAAAATGGAAAAATCAGAGTCAAATCGGCTCTGAATTTTTTAATTGAAGAATATTTAGAGATTGAATCATGTATAAGAAATGGATTGTTATCGGGTTAGTGGTTGGCTTGATTTTATTGTTTATGATTCAGTTTTTAAAACCACGGCAACAGCACATAAAGCAGCAACAGACTCAACTGGATACACAAATAGTTCTTAGCCCGCTTACAGTGCAAACCACTAAAAATGCTTTAAATGATCAAAGTTCAAAACAAAAACAAGAAAGAGAAGATAAGGAAATGCACACCCAGTTATTACAGCAACGTGAACAAGTATTTCAAGAATTTCAGCAAATAAATACGCAGATGAGTCAGGGGCAGCAGCCGAATCAAAATCAAGTACTCGCTTTACTCGAGCAACAATATAGATTGGTTGAAAAAGGTGTCGTGCAAGTAGATGAAGCCATTTCATCTATTCAATATTTACGCCAAATACTCCCTGAAATGGACAGATCTTTAGATGAGCAGCAAGCCAAACTGGAAACAACTCAAAGATTGAATAAGGCGGACTAAATAAGCTTTTGAAAATGAACAAACTTGAATGAAATATTTAAGCGAGGAACAGAAGTTGAATAGAACAGAAATAGAATAGTGAATTTTTTAGAGTATTTTTGAATTGAGATGAATGTTTAAAATTCATTTAATGATTTGGAAAATAAACACTCCGAAGATGCCGCTGCAAATGTCGTGACCCTGAACCCGATGAGTTCAAGGTGGACGCGACGTACACTCGCTGGGTTTCCCACACAAGGAGGGCATACGCTCAGAATATACAGAACACATCCATAAGTTTAAGTATCGGCAGGGGATTAGACCTAGCTGGCGAACACCTCAGAGATGTGCTCAGTATAACGAATTCAGCGTTATTGGCAAATCACCAAACGCGGACAAAGTGTTTAAAATGAAGCAATCGGGTAAAGTATAATCACTAAACCACCGATTAATCAGTCAATTCTTCCACTTGTTCCAAAATATTTTGCAACAAAAGTTCGCAGTTTGCATATTCTTGCAAACTCTTATTCATCGACAGGACTTCTTGCATTAACTCAAGTGCGACCATAATGATCAGTTTACTCGGTTCCATACGTGGTGCTTTACGACGAAATTCATCGTATTTGTCATTCAGTAATTGTGCTGCGCGTTCTAAATCTGCTTGTTGGTCAGAGGTCGTCGCTAAACGGAAACTATGACCTAGAACTTTTAAATCAACTGCAATTTGTTCACTCATGATCAAACTTCCTCATTGCTTTCAGCCGGATGCGCCAATTGTTGAATTTCTTGTGCATGTTGATCTTGAGCAGTACCTAAAATGGCTAAACGTTGAATAATCGCTTCAACTTTGGCTTTGGCATGTTCATTTTTTTGAAGCAGACGTTCACGTTCTTGCTTTAAACCTTGAATTTCTTGCTGAGCATGACGTTGTTCATTTTGCATTTTTTCTTTGACGATACGTAACTCATTACGCTCTGCCAAAATTTCCTGAAAACGATTTTTTAGATCAGTACAGCTTTTTTCGAGGCGGCTGTATCGGTCAGCCAAAGCAGTTGCATCAGTATTGAGCTGTTGAAGTTGAGCACGTGAATCAGTTAATTGCTCATTCAGTGTTTCAATTTCTTCTTGTTTCGAGGTGATAATGCCGTTCTTATGTACAATTTGAGCATGATGCTGCTCATTAGATGAGTTTTTCTCATCTTGTAAGGCACCATTTTCGCTTTCAAATTGCGCCAGTCGCGTTTTTAAAACGCTAATATGCGCTTGGAGACGCTGTAATTCTTCTAACATAACGTAGTCGCACAGTCTTGCAAACAAAGGTAATATATACGAAGTATAGAGATTGGATAAGCGAATGCAAGACGATATTTCAGGTTGGTCAGATTGGTCCCAGAATTTTTCTAAAATTGAAGAAATTTCAAGCCCAAGTGAGTTACACGGTCTACTCACTGGTATAGTTTGTGTGTCACAACCCCCGAGTCGTGAAGAGTGGCAACAAATTTTAGCAACGCTTGATGTAGCTGAATTAGACGAAGATGCGGTGGCATTGTTGACTGAAGAAGCAGAAGATGTAGCTCATTCACTTTCAGATGATGAACTCGACTATCTTCCTTTATTACCAGATGATGATCACTTGCTAGGTGAGCGTGTGCAAGCCTTGGCAGATTGGTGTGCAGGTGTTGTTCTTGGTTTTGGTTTAGCGGCAGGTCATCTGCGTACCAATGAGCAAGAATTGATTGAGCATTTACAAGATGTCGCTTCAGTAGAATTTGAAGATTCAGATGATGATGAAGAAGGTGAAGAAAGCTATCAGGAATTATACGAATTTGTACGTTTAATCCCAGTAAGCCTATCGATGGGACGTACCAAAGTAGATGTTTCAGAAACACCGTTGTTACAGCTGAGCGCTAAAAACTCATCGGCTCAAGCGGGCAATGTGGTTGAAATGTTCACTCCACATCGTCCAAGTTAAGGCATTCTTTTTGCATTAATAATTAATAGATGATGGGCTTTATCTAAGGAGTTCATCATCCTATTAAATCAATCATAGTCCAAGCGTATAAGAAGCATATCAATGAAGAAATTAACTCAAGCGGATTTTCAAGAACGTCGAGACATCCTTGCGGGTGAAATGGGACTACGTAGTATTGCAATTATTGCCACGAGCAAAGAAGCCATGCGTAATCGCGACGCAGATTATAAATTTCGAGCTGATAGTAGTTTCTTTTATTTAACAGGTTTTGCTGAACCTGAAGCGGTTGCAGTGATTGAAACCTTTGATAGCGAAGAAGAAGGTTATAGCTATAGTTTGTTCTGCCGTGAACGTGACCGTGAAATGGAAATTTGGAATGGCTACCGTGCGGGTGTAGATGGGGCTGTAGAAAATTATGAAGCTGATGAGGCTTATGCCATTGATTTATTAGACGAAGAAATTTTAGAAAAATTACAAAATAAAGATAAATTATTCTACCGTATTGGGCAGCAACCAGATTTTGATGCTCGTGTGGCGCAGTGGATTTCGGCTGCAAGTGGTGAATCACGTAAGGGTGCAAGTGCGCCTGCTCAAGTCATTCAACTAGATCGCATCATTGATGAAATGCGTTTGCATAAGTCTAATGATGAACTTGAATTGATGCAGATTGCTTCGGATATTTCAGCAGAAGCGCATACTCGTGCCATGCAAACGGTTAAACCAGGCATGATGGAATATGCACTAGAAGCAGAACTGAATTATGTCTTTGGTAAAAATGGCTGTGTGCCTTCCTATAACAGCATTGTCGGCGGCGGTGAAAATGGCTGTATTTTGCACTATGTGGAAAATGACAAAGAACTCAAAGATGGTGATTTGGTACTGATTGATGCAGCATGTGAATATCAGCTGTATGCCTCAGACATTACCCGTACTTTCCCAGTCAACGGTAAATTCAGCCCTGAACAAAAAGCACTTTATAATATCGTACTCGATGCGCAAATTGCGGCGATTGATGCGGTGCGTATCGGCAACTCTTATAAAGAACCACATAACGTTGCAGTGCGTATTTTAGTTCAAGGTTTATTGGATCTTGGCATTATGCAAGGAGATATTGACGAAATCATCGCAAAAGAAAGTTACCGCCAATTCTATATGCATGGTACGGGTCATTGGCTTGGTATGGATGTGCATGACGTCGGTTCATACAAGCAAGACGGTGAATGGCGTGCCTATGAAGAAGGCATGGTTGTAACGGTTGAACCGGGGCTCTATATTGCGCCTGATGATGAAAGCGTTGATGCGAAATGGCGTGGTATCGGTATTCGTATTGAAGATGATGTGGCTGTAACTAAAGCAGGTCCACGTGTTTTAACAGCTGCAGTGGTCAAGTCGGTGGAAGACATTGAAGCCTTGATGGCGAAGTAATTTACTGTAAGAGAATAAGCCGGTCAGATGATCGGCTTTTTTGTGTACAAGAGTTTTTTATGTTAATTAATTTTTTTCTATGTAAATCTGATAGTTTTATGAAGAGTAAGCTAGTAAAAACCTCTCGATATCCTCAATCATTCTGTGAACATTTTCCTCTGTAAACTGATCATAGTTACCATGGGCTGCATTATTTCGAATATCAGCCATAGCTGTGATGAGTTTTTGTTGGAGAGGGTTATAAACTCCTGCTTTTGCTAAGTCTTCATTTAATCGTGTTAATTTTTTCTTCTCTAATTCTATTTCATTATTTAAACATAGTTCTTTAATTGCGGTTTCTAGAACTACACCAGCAATCACAGCAGCTGAATTTTTATAACCACTATTTAAGAGCGACCGTGCTTGCTCTAATTCACTATCAAAAACTTCAGCTTGAACGATTTGTTTGAAAGAAGTTAAAAAACCATTTTTAAAATCATCATATGCTGCTTTCAAAATTGGAATTAATCTACTGATTATTCTAGTGTTAGTATCAAAGCTTTGAGTTTCTTCAGCATCTAAAAAATCACGGTAATGAATAGATTTTTCACCACATGATAGCAATAATAGATTTTTAACTTTAACTTTCCATTCAAGGTAAAGAGCATCACCCTCATCACCCAACGTATCATAGCTTCCGCTATATTCTGAATAAGCTTTTTTTGCCATAGCTTTGATAGAAGCAGAATCGTTTAGTAGTTGTTCATAGCGTTGTAATATTTTTTGACTCATATTGATCCAAATATTTTGACTGAATTATTTAAATATTATTGCTATACAATAACATATATAATCATTGAGAAAATAATAAGGTCTGAATTCTTGAATGTCTCATAGTCTTTGGGTCTATTTGCGAACTATGATAAAAGTCAAAGACAAATCAATATTGGGAGAGCACAGCCTCCGACATAAAAACCAACAATTGTACAAACCAAAATGTTTTTTTCCTTATTGAGATCTATATGTTTATTTATATCCTCAATTCAATGGCTTATTAAATTTCATGGATAGGTAAAGTAAGTAGATAATATGTCTGATTGAATAGCCATCATAATAAAGAAGAGAATAAGATGACAAACTTCAGCTCAAGTTATACACGCACAGAAAAAATTAAACAGATAATTTTTCTTAGCCTAACTATGCTCATTATTTGCATATTGCATTTCATGGTTTTTCCATGGTTGAAGAGCACAAATTGGTTTCTCTGTCATCCCCATGAATTTGATGTGCTATATGGCTTCTTTACTATTTTTACTTTATTTTATTTGTAATGCTGCATTTTCTATTTTATTGACCTCGAAATATACGTACTGTGCGACTAAAGCAATATCCATTGCCTGTGCAAAAAACATAGTGACCGCAGCCATATCAATATGGCATAAAAGCCACATGGCGTGCGTATCTTTCAATTCTAATGATTCCATTCTGGATTGTGATGAGCGTATGGGGTTACTCAATCACACAGGATTTAAAAGCATCGCTCAATCCTCACAAACTACAACAAGAGCGTGTATTACAATGTCAAAAAACTGAGTCATGATGTAAGATAAATCCAATATATAAATGACGTATTTCGACACTCGAATCGAATACAACAGATAAGGAAACACGCATGCAGCAAGAAGTCATCATTGTGGGTGGTGGAATGGTCGGTTTAAGTCTGGCACTCATGTTGGCCAAAGCCAAAATTGGCGTAAAACTTTTAGAAGCCATTAAATACCCCAATTATGATGATGCAAACCTTGAGCCTTATCACTCGAGTTTTGATGCACGAAACAGCGCCTTGTCACGCCGTACGGTGCAAATTTATCAAGAACTAGGCCTCTGGGATGCTTTGCAGGAACACGCCACACCTATTTTAGAAGTGAATATTACAGAGCAAGGTAGTTTTGGTAAGGCAAGACTCAAAGCAGAACAAGAAAAAGTCGAAAGCTTTGGACAAGTCATTGAAAATGCATGGTTAGGCCGTGTGCTGCTCACAGAAGTCAAAAAAGAACCGTTGATTGAATTAATTGATGGCGTACAAGTGACTTCACTGACGCAGGATGCAGACTTTGCATATTTAGAAGCACAGCGTGCTGAAGAACAGCTCAAACTACAATCTAAAATTGTGATTGCCGCAGATGGCCGTGACTCATTCTGCCGTAAAGCCCTAGGTGTCGGCGCATCAGAACATGATTATGATCAAGTGGCGATTGTAACGACGGTACAAACCTCTAAACCGCATGCTCATGTCGGCTTTGAGCGCTTTAGTCCACTTGGCCCGTTAGCGCTGTTGCCACTTCCGGGGGAATACCGCCGCTCAGTGGTTTGGCCTGTGCCGAAAGGAACTGAAGGCGAGTGGATGGGTGATGAAAATGATCAGCATTTCTTAGATGCCTTGCAAGAAACCTATGGCGACCGTGCAGGTAAATTCAAAAAAACAGGTAAACGTTTCAGCTTCCCATTGTCCCAAGTGCTTGCAGAAAAACAAGCTGTCGGCCGTGTGGTGCTGATGGGCAATGCTGCGCATACTATTCATCCTGTCGCGGGTCAGGGCTTTAACTTGTGTATGCGTGATGCCTATGTACTGCGCCGTTATTTAACAGAGCAAGTTGAAAAAAATGCCGATTTGGGTGATGCAGCTATGTTGCTGGATTATGAAAAATCGCGCCTGACCGATCAGCAGCGGGTGATTAAATTCTGTGATTCAGTTGTTCGTGGTTTTAGCAACCAAAACCCAATTTTAAAATTGATCCGCAATACTGGGTTAGTTGCCTTTGACACCATTCCGGGTATCAAGCCTTTGGTCGCGAATTATGCAATGGGGCTAAAAGCATGAGTTTAAATCAAACAGATGTATTGGATGCCGTAATTGTCGGCGGTGGTTTGGTTGGTGGTTTAACGGCATTGTTATTGGCGCAGGGAGGTGTGCAGGCTACGGTATTGGATGCGGCACCTATTTTGGATGCAGAAAAAACCAAAAGTATTGCGAATCCTCGGGTTTTGGCGCTTAGTCAGGCCACTATTCATTTACTCAAGACCGTGGGCATTTGGGAAAAGCTTGCCCGTCAGCAGCCTTATACAGGCATGCAGGTGTGGAATAAAAATGGCTATGGCGAAATCAATTTTGGCCATGCTACAGAGCAAACGCCATCAGTTGAGCAAGCTTTAGGTTCAATGGTCGAACCAAGTGTTTTGAATTTAGCCATTCAAGAAAAAATGCTAGAACAACTCGAAGACTACCGAACCCAAGTCAAGGTCAGTCGAGTTGAGCGTGGCGTTGGTGTGTGGATCATTCACCTCGCAGATGGTACCCAGCTCAAAACAAAACTGGTGATTGGTGCAGATGGTGCAAACTCATTTGTCCGTGAGCAAGCTTTCATTGATCTAGATGTGCTGGACTATAAACAAGCTGGTGTGAGCTGTGCAATTAAAACCGCCCAAACGCATCAGCATGTAGCGCGTCAAATTTTCTTAGAAACAGGACCTTTGGCATTTTTGCCGATGGCGAGTCTGAAAAAAGAAGAAAGCGGTTATTGGCAATCGATTGTGTGGACCTTACCAGATGATTATGCCGATGAATATGTGGCTTTATCCGATGTTGAATTTACTGCGTTGCTCACTCGAGAAAGCCATCACATGCTCGGCGAAGTCTTAGAAGCAACGCCACGTGCTAAATTTCCATTGAAGGCACGAGCTGCACAGCAATATGTTCATGATGGTCTAGCGCTGATTGGAGATGCGGCCCATGTGATTCATCCGCTTGCAGGACAAGGCGTGAATATTGGCTGTTTAGATGCAGCGGTGCTTTGCGATGTGCTTTTGACCGATAAAAAACGAGGTGTGTGGGCACATGAACAAAGTTTGAAGCGCTATGAGCACCGCCGTAAAGGGCAAAACGATGCCATGATGCATAGTATGTCCGCGATTGGTTGGTTAGAAACCACCACTTTTTCACCTGTGGTGTGGGCGCGAAACTTTGGTTTAAAACAAGTGGAAAATCAGACTGTTCTAAAAGATGCGTTTATGGCTCAAGCCAATGGTCTGAGTATTTTAAAAGAGACAATCTACGCAGCTTAGGTCAAAGTCTGATATTTTTTAGACAGTCGTATAAACAAGGTTACGATTTTGATTAAAAAAGATACGATTTTTTGGTTGTGGGTACTAGTCGAAATGCTCAGAGATTGCTAAATTTCTGTTAATTTAAAACCAGCCATTCGCTGGCAAACAGAAGTCATTCGCGGGGAGAACACAATGACTGATATGAACGATTATGATGATCCAGAAGATTCTGTAGTTGATGAAGATGAAGCACAAGCAGCTGAAAAAGGTGCAGGTGACGCAGCTGATTCTGCCTCTGATGGTGACACCTCTGAAGCTGAAACATTAACAGTGACTGCAAAACTAAAACAACGTCAGGCGCTTGAAGATGAAGTTGCGGCGTTCTTAGCGCGTGGTGGTCGTATTACCGAAGTCCCTCCAGACGAATCGGCAAAAGATTAAAAGTGAAAAAACACCACGTCATGTGGTGTTTTTTTTGCTTCATTCGCTTGTGCGATGATGAACGTCATTCATTTTTTAACTCTGTAGCATGTTTGCTCAAGAAGTTAAGTCGTTAATAAGATGTGAAGTCGCTTCAAGCCGTCTTTGGCTTCATATATTTACGACTGATCGCGTAAATAGGATAGAACACAAAATGCAGTAAAAGCAAAAACATACAATTAATAATAAATGCAGCAATATACGGCGGTGCATGCATGGCCGCCACAGCAGCGACAAAAGATTGAAAAAGTAATACCGCACTCAAAACGACATAAGCCCAATAGCGATGCCTATCCCAAAATTGGCTCAGTTTGAGTAAATTACCGACTACAAAATAGAGGGAACAATATCCACAGACCATCGCAATCGCGCTATGATCGGCCGTCATTTGCTCGCCACTAATATAGTGCGGATAGGGTTGAATGCCAGTATAAATAATATGTGCAAGGGCGGTGAGCCAAACCAGATTAAAGAGAATGAACATCAGCGGTTTTTTGACAGACAGATTTATGGACATGTTATAAGCAACTTTTTTCATTCTATTTAAATTATTGTATGGGATAGCTTATGGAACCCGTAGGTCCCATAAGCGGTTCAAATTAAAAATAAAAAAAATTAAGCTTAATCGTTCGCTTGGGTTAACTCTAAAGCACGTTGATAGGCCACTTTCTTTTTAATCCCAGTTAAATCTGCAGCCAATTGAGAGGCAGCTTTCACGGACAAATCTTGAAGTAAACGTGTTAGCAATTTGTCTAACTTTTCTTGCTCTAGGTCTTTTTCTTCGGTCGCACCACCAATCACCAAAACGATTTCGCCTTTTTGCTGATTGTGATCAGATTCGACAAAATGAACCAATTCACCCAAAGACATTTTTTTAATAGTTTCAAATGTTTTGGTAATTTCACGTGCAAAGCCCACAGGACGATCTGCACCAAAGACATTCGACATATCTTTTAGGCAATCCACAATACGGTGCGGCGCTTCATAAATAATCATGGTTTGAGTTTCGTCTTTCAGTTTTTCCAATGCTAAAAGACGTTGTGACTGTTTAGAAGGTAAAAAGCCTTCGAAACTAAAACGGTCACTGGGTAGGCCGACAGCACTGAGAGCAGCAATGGCAGCACAGGCACCTGGCACAGGAATGACACGAATATTTTTTTCTTGTGCAGCTCGAACCAATTTAAAGCCAGGATCACTGATCAATGGCGTGCCTGCATCACTGATTAGCGCCATATTTTCACCCTTTTCGAGGCGTTCAATCAGCTGGTCTATTTTGTTACTTTCGTTATGGTCGTGGCAGGCGGTTAAAGGTGTATTGATACTAAAATGTTTAAGTAATTGTGCGGAAGTTCGTGTATCCTCGGCGGCAATAATTTTAACCGACTTCAATACCTCAATTGCACGATAACTAATATCATCTAAGTGCCCGATTGGAGTTGCAACAACAAATAACTGAGCACTCATAGGTTTCTCCATGTTGGATAATAAGAACAAAATTTTGGGTCTTTGCCTTTTAAGCAGTCTGTTTACTGCTGCACAGGCAGACGTCTTGGTCATTCTACCTGAATCTGGCCCTATGGCGCGAGCCGCATCCAGTATTAAGCAAGGTTTCAATAGCGCATATCAATCGTCAGACTACAAAGTGCCCATTAAGTTTGTAGATTCAAATCAAAAGCAAATTGCAGCGATATTGAAGCAACAGGTCAATAAAAAAACTCAATTGGTGATTGGTCCTTTAGCACGTCAAGATGTAGAAGCACTTGTAAAAGCAAAGCCTAAAGTCCGCGTGTTGGCTTTAAATGAAACGACGAGCCAAATTCCAAACGTCTGGCAGTACAGTCTATCAAAACGTGATGATGCTTTAGCACTCCAAAAAGTCTTCGAAAAAGACAAACTAGCGCAAGTGTTAGTGTTACGTCAGCCTGCAACTGAGGCAGAACATGAATTATTGCTCATGTCCTTAATTAGTCAAAGTTCAGTGCCGATACAAGTGGTTGAACAACTCCCAACGAAGCTGGACAAAAATCAAGGGGTGTTGTTGTTAGGCAATAATGAATGGATAAACAGTCAAACAAAACTGCCCAAAGCGAAACTATATAGCGTAGCCAATGCGATTGAGGCTACTAAGCCCATTCCTATAGGACTGAAATTTTGTGATGCACCTGCCTTACATGATGCACGTTGGCCTGACCTGATCCGAGCTTATGAGGAAAATCCAGTAGATATGCCATATCAACGTCTTTTAGCTTTTGGTGGGGACACATGGCATATTGCAAAACAATATTTGCAAGAACCGAAATTAAAAAGTATTGAGTTTCAGGGGCGAACAGGACTAATCAAAATTAGTCAAAACAATATTCAGCGTGTTCCCCACTGCTATGAGCGAAGTAAAAAAGGTATCGTGGCGATCTCACTTTAGGGATGAAACGATGCAGCTAAACTTAGAGCAGATGAATTTGGGACAGATGAATCTGGGGCAGTGGGCAGAACGGCAAGCGCTGCGTTTGGTTGAGCAGCAAGGCTATGTACAGGTGCAACAGAATTATCATAGTCGTTATGGTGAAATTGATTTGATCGTTGCACGTGGTCAAGAATTGGTGTTTATTGAAGTTAAAGCTCGTTCGCATACCCGTTATGCCCAAGCCATCGAAAGTATCTCTATTCATAAACAACGTAAGATGATGAAGACTGCGTTGCATTTTTTAAATGAACAGTCACATTATCAAAATTATTATTGTCGCTTTGATGCAATTTGTTTTGATTTTTATCAACACTTTGCAAAAACACTACAGCAAGACTTTTCTAAATACCCGTATCATCAGCAATGGATTGAAAATGCTTTTACTTTTGATCAAGAGTTGATTAATCTTTGATAAAACAAACTGTGTAAACGCATAGAAAAATACGTGTGGAAATTTGAGGAGTCGTGCTGAGTGGTTAAGCGTATTGCAATAACGATGCTTTGTGTCGCAAGTTTATCTGGCTGTGCGAGTTTTATTTCGAATGGAACAGGATCAGCACCTGTAGGAACTGAAAGCGGCGCACGCTCATTGGGACAAGTTTTTATTGACTCTTCCATTGTTCGAACAGCAAAAATTAACTTATATAAATTAGATACTCGTTTTAAACAGTCACGTGTCAATATTGAAAGTTTTCATGGCAATGTCTTATTGACTGGGCAAGTGCCAGATAATCATTTAAAAGAATTGGCAGAAGAAAATGTCCGTTCAATGAGTGATGTCAAAACTGTACATAACTATATTACAGTGGGTAATCAGATCAGCTATAGCACCATCATGCAAGATACTGCGGTCACTGCGAATACCCGTGGTTTGATTATGAAAGCGCCTGTGGTATCTGACAGCAAAGTACACATTCATACTGAAGATGCTGTTCTTTATGTGATGGGCCGTTTAAACAGTGCGGAAATCACAGACTTAAATCAAATCTTGCAACAAGTGGGTAATGTAACGCGAATTATCACTTTAATCGATAATATTGATCAGAACCCAAATCCACAGGCACGTTCAATTAACTCAAGTTACACCACACCTGCTGTAGGTAATGTGCAACCTGAAGTACAAACGCCTGTAGCGATAGATCCGGATGCTGTCGATCCAAATGCTCAATAAAATGTCGGAAATGATGCTGTAAAATATGAATCAATGGTCTCTGCGGCTTCAGCAAAAAATGGATTTGGCTAAATCTTTATATCGAAATTTTCGGTTATATGATTTTGGCAGTTATGCATTAAATCGACTGACACCCAAACAAGGATATCATGTTCAAAACAATATCCCTTATGGTCTAAAAGTGCGCCATCGCCTAGATTTGTATCGCACGTCAGCACCTCGTCAGCAACGTCCACTCATCGTGTTTGTACATGGTGGAGCGTGGATGCATGGTGACAAAAAGGACTATGGATTCATTGGTGAAGCTTTTGCCAAAGAAGGCTTCGATGTTGCTGTCATTAATTACCATCTCGCACCTGAATATATTTTTCCGGCTTCAATTGATGATCTTAGCCTTGCATTAAACTATTTGACGCAGTCTCAGCATAAGTTGCAGATTGAAGTGGAAAATGTGGTGTTAATGGGACATTCGGCAGGGGCATTTAATGTCATGTCTGCACTGTATCATCCGACGCCTTATCAGCTACAAGTGAAAGAGAATATTCGTGCAATTGTGGGATTGGCAGGGCCATATCATTTTGATTATAAAGGTGATCCGATTTGTGCAGATGCCTTTGATCAAAATGTACCGTATCAACAAGTGATGCCGTATTATTTTGTTGAGCACAATCAAGTGAAGCATTATCTATTCACTGCGGATAAAGACAATATCGTTGGCCATAGCAATAGTGAAGATTTTGATCGTCGATTAAAAGCCTCAGGCAACCATAGTCAGTTGATTCAAATCCCACGTGTTGGGCACATCACGATGATTGGTTCAGTTTCGAGTTTATTTAGTCGCTTCTTTAAAACCAAAGCTGAAATCATGCGTGTACTCGATGAAATTAGTCCACCTTAATGTCTTTGGTTAAATGATTGAGAATAAAAACCGCCAAGTATGGCGGTTTTTTTATTGCATGATTTATTTACTAAAAATAGCTACTTATAACCATGCTTCAGTGTCATCTGCAACAGCAGACCCATGGATGACATGCATAATCATCGAATGGGCGATACTTCCTTTGAACGGAATTTCAGGTAATGCATCAAATTTAAAGAAAGCCGCATCACTTATTTCTTCTTCTTGTAATTGAAGCTCACCTGAAGCATATTCTGCTTTAAAGGCGATCATTAAATTACTTGGGAAAGGCCAAGGTTGGCTTGCCAGATATTGAATATTTTTGACCTTCAGCCCAACTTCTTCTTCAGTTTCACGACGAACCGCTTCTTCTAGAGTTTCACCCACTTCAACAAAACCTGCGATCAGTCCATACATAGCACGGACATTTTTTGCATTTTTTGCCAATAAAATTTCATCTTCACCACGGGTAATGACGGTAATGACACAAGGATTGACACGAGGGTATTGGTGATAACCGCAAGCAGGGCAAACCATAGCATATTCTGTGGCGTGGACTTGAGTTGCAGTACCGCAGTGGCTACAAAATTTATGATTACGGCGCCATTCTAAAAGTTGAATAGCACGGCTGGCTTGTTCAAATTGCTGAACATTCCAAAGTTGTAAAAGCTGACGAATAGGGATGAGTTGTAAGCCTTCAGGAATTGGCTCATTTTCAAGTAGATCACGGGCAATCACTCGATCACCCGTGCCAATATTTAAATCACTTGCGAGTTGCTCAACTTCGGGAAGTTGAAAGTTTTCATCGACCAGCAATTGCTGTTGTTTGAAGATATACGCAAGTGATAATTTAGACATTAGGCCGCTGCTGATTTCAGTTTTTCGCTACTGTCCAATGCTACCTTAAACATGCCCTGTAAAACAGGTTGTTTGTTCTTTAAATTGTCAATCAACATATCTGCGCTTGCCAATGAATCTAATGCTTGATTCACTTCATTTGCATCAATCGCTGTTGAAGATTCAACTCGTTTCACAATGAATTGAGCTGTTGAATTCAGCGCATTTTGAGCTGCATCTGCATTGAGGAACAACATTGCACCACCAATTTCACGGAATTGAGTTGCAGTCGCTTCAAGTTGTGTCAAATCTTGGTTTTGTAAATACTGAACCAAAGATTGGCTAGCAGCATCAATTAAAACCTTGGTCTCATTTAACAGGGCAGCGTGTGCTTCATCTAAACGATCGAGTGAAATATTCATATTATTCACACGAAGTTGTAAGCGGCTAGAAGTGTGATGACGCTCAAGCACACCAATCGAGTTCATGGCAGACAAGATATTGTTCATCAACTGCTGGGCAAAGCTTTCATCTTGTAAAATCTCAGCATTACCTAATGACGCAGCTTGACGCGACAGGTCGTTATACGCTTCATTTAAGTTCAAGACTTTGAAAATATTTGCCAATTCGTTTAATTTCGCTTGAAGTTCTTGGGTTTTTTCAGGCGTCATATTTTGATAGTTAAATTCAATATCATTACGAATTTGCGTCATTTCAGTCGTAACCAATTCACCAATGGTATGCATGGTGTCGAAGTCAGGACCATATAAATGACGACTGAAAACTTGCAATTGGGTGTCGGTAAGAAGGTCTTCACCGATATTTAATTTGCCACGAATATGATAAGAAATGTCATCTTCTTGGCTAATGTTTAGACTTAAGACATTGGCTAAATCAGAAATGGATGCTTTAAAGCGCTCAGTTCCTGCAAAATATTGAGCCATATTGCGTTCAATGCTTACCAAGGTACGTAAACGAGCATCGGTAATTAAGATTTGATCAATTTGATTAAACGCAACAAAAACCAAGTTCCAATATTGTTTACTTGGATGTTTGTCTGAAAGGCCTGCTAAATACGCACCGACCAATTTAATCGCTTGCAAATCCAGCTCAGTTTCTTCTTGTTTAATCAATTTATTCAACGCCAACTTATACAGACGGTGAACGTATTTTGATTTTTCAAGTGCAGGAGCTTGAGGTAAGTCAAAGTCAGGAGTAATACAATCGAGTAGGGACTCAATGTGTTGGCCTTCCGACGTTAGAGGTTTACCTAAAGATAGTTCTAGACGATTAAGACTGTCCAGCAGGAATTGTGGAATTTTAACTTCACGTAGGCAGATAAATTCGATGTAGCGTTTCAGCATGGTCGTGCCTTCGCTCAGTGCGATGACCTCTTGAGTGTTAATTTGCGCAGGATTCCCCATGATCTTGCGCATTAACTCTGCTGAATATTGAGCGATTTTTGCCAAACTTGGCATATCAACTAAAGCTAGTACTTGAGCACATTGTTCAAATTGAATCAGTGCATCATCAATCCCGAAAGGTAAAGTTTGATCTTCAACTAAGGTGCTGACTGCTGATTCGACTAACTTGATTGAGTTATCAACCTCATTTTTTATTATCAGCAAAGCCGTTGGATCAAAATGGATAGAGGTTTGGTAAGACATGTATCTGCACCTTTCCTAGATGTTTTATCTTGTTTATTAACCGCCCCTTAAGGCGGTCCATGTTTATGGTTTTACTATAGCGTATGTAAGAATTGTTTATATACAAAAAGTAACACGAAATTTAGATTTTATTTCGCAAAAAGGCAAGGTGTACCATGTTTTTCTTCAAATTGTTTGATCCATGTCTCATGGGCTTCAAGTTCATCTGCTGAAGGTAAAATCACAGGTAATTCTATTTCAACAGCGGCGCGGGTTTGCGAACCATCTTCATTTTGCGAGTGGGTCAGGGCATCGATATCAAAGGAAACCTGACCGCCCGTCATTGCTAGGTATACGTCAGACAGAATTTCCGCATCGAGTAACGCACCATGGAAGGTACGGTCACGTTGTGGAATTTCATAACGACGCACTAATGCATCGAGTGAGTTTTTCTGGCCTGGATGCTTGGCTTTGGCCATAGCCAAGGTATCGGTGACTTCACATACCTCCGATAAGGCAACAAAACCTGCACGTTTAAACTCCATATCTAGGAAGTTCATATCGAAGGTTGCGTTATGCGCAATGATTTCTGCGCCTTTTAGATAGTCAAATAATACATCAGCAATGTCAGCATACAGTGGTTTGTCTTTTAGAAAGTCATCACTGATTCCGTGAATATTTTCAGATTCACCGACAGGTTTTTGCGGGTTGATATAAATATGAATTGAGCTACCGGTCAGTTTGCGGTTAATCATTTCCACTGCACCGACTTCAATAATACGGTCGCCATCTTGGAAATAGAAACCTGTGGTTTCCGTATCCAAAATTAATTGTCGTGGGCCAGATACATCGACGGTTGCTGGTGTAATGACAATCATTGGATGGATTTCAGCAGCTTGCTTAGACTGTATAGGGGCAGCTTCATTCAACGTTGATGCCGTGTTTGTTGCTTGTTGTTCTATCGTAATGTCATCAATCTGCTCTGCGTCAATAGCTGACTCGGCTGAGATTTCTTCTGCTTCATCCTCGCTATCAGCAAATTCAAGTCCAAATGGATCATTTAATAGCCAGTCAGGTTCAGCTTTTTTTTTAGGTACTTCAGCTGTAGATGATGCCGCTTGTTTGATGTGTTCGAGGGTTTTTTCAGCGCCTAGATTGGCCAATTGATCAGCCATTTCATTTCCCGGATGGCCTGCATGTCCTTTAATCCAGTTCCATTCAATTTCCCGACCCTGACAAGTTGCATCCAGTAATTTCCACAGATCTGGATTTTTAACATCTTTCCAGTTTTTCTTTTTCCAACCATGAATCCATTCGGTAATGCCTTGTTTGACATAGTTAGAGTCTGTCCAAATGATCAGTTTTGCATCGGTCGGACAGTGTTGAATACCTTCAATTGCCGCAGTCAATTCCATACGGTTATTGGTGGTTTCAGCTTCACCACCGCAGAGTTTTTCTTCTCCAGTTTCACGGATGATATACGCCCCCCAACCCCCTAAGCCAGGGTTGCCTTTACATGCACCATCAACATAAAGCGTGATTGTTTGAGACATAAATCAAATCCGGAGAAAAACAAGCATTCAGAACCGTATATTGTATAACGCAAATGACAGAGAGAAATCCATTTCTGGCGATTTTTTTAATTTCTTGTAACATTTATACTGAAATAGCGTTAAATTAACGCCTTGTGTCTGTGTTCTGCTTCACTACAATGGCATATCTAAAAAATAAATTTTATATGAGTTGTCTGGATTTTTTTATGTATAAATCAACTGCGACTGTCTGGCAGCCTACGTTACCACAAATTTTTAAATTTACAGTCTTGGGTTCTGCGCTCGCAGCTCTTGGTCTGACGGGCTGTTCTTCATCGCAAACGACTAAGCAGAACTCAGCAAGTAAACAAGTTGGCTCAAACTTTCTCGATGCCAATAGTTTAGATTCACTCGAAGATTTACTTTCTGCAACAGACATGCGTGCCGTAGAAGGCGATCGCCTTTTAGTACTGAAGCATGGTGATGTCTGGAAGCGTATGACTGTGGGTTTCAAAATGGATTTGAACCACTGGGATACGCGAATTGAAGCGCAGCGTGGTTGGTTTATTTCACGTCAACCATATATTGATCGTTTAAGTGCGCGTGCGTCCCGTTATTTATATCACACGGTTAAAGAAGCAGAACGTCGTGGTTTGCCGACTGAGTTGGCGTTATTACCAGTGATTGAAAGTTCTTATGACCCAGCAGCAACCTCAAGTGCAGCCGCAGCGGGCTTATGGCAATTTATTCCAAGTACTGGACGTATTTACGGCTTAAAACAAACCTCAATGTATGATGGTCGTCGTGACGTAGTGGAATCAACGCGTGCAGCTTATGAGTTTTTAGGTGCGCTACATAACCAGTTCGGTTCGTGGGAATTGGCTTTGGCTGCATATAATGCAGGGCCGGGCCGCATTCAACAGGCGATTAACCGTAACCGTGCGGCAGGTTTGCCAACGGATTATTGGTCGCTAAAACTGCCCCAAGAAACCATGAACTATGTCCCACGTTTCTTGGCTGTTGCTCAAATTATTAAAAATCCAAGTGCCTATGGCGTAAGTTTGCCACCAATTGCCAACCGTCCACACTTTCGTGAAGTGGCTGTAGGGCCTGCAAATTTAAATGAAATTGCATCTATTACCGGTTTAAGCCGTGCAGAACTCTATGCACTAAACCCTGGTCATCGTGGCGATGTGATTGATAGCAGCAGCCCAATGCGGATTTTAATTCCTGCGGATGTGAGTCCATCAGTTGATGCACGTTTGAAAAAATTACAATCAGGTGGTTCATCAGGTTATTGGGCAAGTAATTCAACTTATAACTTACCAAAAAATAATGTTGAAATAACACCGTCACGTGTTACTCCGCCGGAATTAAATAGTAAAACTATTCAGCCCGCTAAAGTGACGCCACCTACGCTTAAAACACAGCCGACAGTGACAGCTTCTGCCAAACCACCTGTAGTCGCTACAACGGTAACGCCGAGTGTTCCATCAGGAACGAAAGGCAAAACGCCAATAGGATCATCTGCTTTGGCTGCATTTGCATCGAATAGTGATATTCCAAGTGCGCCGCGTATTCCAGTCGCTGTAACACCTTCGACGCCTGTGAAAGCCGTATCTGTCGAGCCACCACTCAGCGCAAATGAGCGTGAGCAAATCATGGCGGCTATTAAAGCTGAAGGTGAGACCAAAACAGTCGATGAGGTATTAAAACCAGTAGCGACTAAAGCAGAACAAGAAGAAGTCGTTCAGGAAATTAAAGCTATTGCGCCGAAAGGCACTGAAATTGTCGATCCTTATGATGGCAAGATTAAGTTGACTGCGATTCAGACCAGCCAGTCGATTGCAGATCAACAAGGTAAAGAACTGACCAAAGGGTTCTCTTACCCGAAAAGCGTGGCTGAAAATACAGGTGCAGATTCCGAAGAAGCCAAACGCAACCAAGGTAAAAATGTCATTCGTACAGATTCTGAAATTGTAGTTGTACCACCTAAAGGTAAACGCAGTACTTATACAGTTTTAGCGGGCGACACATTAGCGTTGATCGCGATGAAAAATGGCGTGAATTGGCGTGATATTGCAGCTTGGAACCAAATTTCGCCAGATTCGACCTTGTATGTCGGTACGACCATCTATTTATATGATGCGAAACCGATTGTGCAAAATAATGAAGAATCGAAAGCTAAGCCTATCGCAGATAGCTATGTGGTGAAAGCAAATGACAGTCTTACAGCTGTTGCGAGTCAATTTGGTTTAAGTACGAAGCAACTCGCCGACTACAATGGTTTAACCACCACGAGTGGTTTATATGTTGGACAGAAATTATCCCTAAAAGAAACGCCTGCATCGAAAGCAAAATTGGAAGCTGATAAGAAAGCCGCTCAAGTTGTCGAAAAACCTGCAAAAGTTCAAACCAAATCCTACACGGTAAAACGTGGTGAATATCTAAAACTCATTGCAGATCGTTATGCGCTGTCAAATCAAGAGTTGGCAGATTTAACAACTGGCTTAACGGCTGGCAGTAGCTTGATGGTGGGGCAAAAAATTAATGTGCCATTACAAGCTGTAGCAGAAGTTGAGAAGCTCGAAAGCAAAGTCGTGAATCGCATTGAAAATGTCAAAGTTGATCCTGCGTATAAAGTTGAAAGCTATAAAGTGCAGCGTGGTGATACGCTTTACAGCATTGCGACGCAGTCAAAAATCAGTTTGTCAGAATTGGCGAGTCTAAATGATATGTCGGTAAATAGTGGGCTGATGGCTGGGCAAAGCATTAAAGTTCCTGCAAGTTCAACTGTTCCGGATACATATGTGGTGCAGTCTGGCGATACACTGACAGGCATTGCTAGTCGCTATGATTTAGGCATGGACTATGTCGCAAATTTAAATGGTATAGAGCGTAGTTCTGGTCTACGCGTTGGGCAGAAATTAAAATTAACAGGTGATGTCGCACCGGTTAAAGTAGAAACCAAAGCTGAGGCGACCAAAATTGAAAGCAAAACCAATACACGAACGAATTCCGTTGATGCGACCGATATTCATGTGGTGAAATCAGGTGAAACATTGGGTGTGATTGCGAAGAAATATCATCTTCAATTACGTTATTTAGCTGAATTAAATGGCCTAAATACCAATAGTGCGATTCGTGTAGGGCAGCGTTTAAAAGTAGATGGTGAACTACCTGCTGATGTAGCTAGTAAAGCAACTGAAACCAAAAAAACGGAAGCTAAATCCTCTACGAGCAATGTGAAACCAACAAATACTGAAAGCTATACTGTGAAATCAGGCGAGTCTTTAAATTCGATTGCTAGTCGGACAGGTTTAACTGTGGCAGCATTGGCTGAATTAAATAACTTGAACCCGCGTGCAGGACTGCGTGTCGGTCAAAATTTACAAGTCCCTAAAACTATTAGTGAATACCGTATTAAACGCGGCGATACGCTGATTGGTTTAGCAAGTCGTTATGGACTTGATACATCAAAACTCGCTGAAATGAATGATATGCAACCGTCTGCTCAGTTACGTATTGGTGACGTGATTAAAGTACCGAATTAAGCAACGACTACAGGGAGTTGTCAGTGATGTTGGTGTCGTTCAAATCAGCACATCAAGCTATTGGGATTTGTGTGCTTACTCTGTTCGGTCAAAGTGTGTGGTCTGCGATACAGACCACGCCTTATATTGCGATTCATAGCACACCCAAATATGACTCTGTCAAAGTCATGCCTTATGCCAATGCTTCTGCACCCAAAGGTGGATATTTAAGTACTTCATCAAATGGGACATTTGACAATTTAAACAGTATGAATGGTAAGGGCAGTGCGGCTGAGGGGGTAAATTATTTATTTGACTCCCTTATGGATAGCTCTTTAGATGAACCTGGCGTGATGTATCCATTATTAGCTGAGAAGGTAACGTTCGACCCCGATCATACGAATTTTGTCATTTATCACTTAAATCCAAAAGCACGATTTAGTGATGGTTCAGAACTCACTGCTGAAGATGTTAAATTTAGTTTTGATACTTTTCAGACCAAGTCAAACCCAGGTTTACAAATGTATTTGGCAGATTTAGATAAAACCCAAGTGTTATCTAAATATGAAGTCAAAATGACCTTTAAGTCGGGTAATAACGCTGAAATGCCATTAATATTGGCGCAAATGCCGATTTATTCCAAAAAAGATTGGGCAAAAAAAGATTTTACTAAAATTACTATGCAGCCGATTTTAGGTTCTGGCCCGTATTTACTTGATCGAATTGATTCTGGCCGTAGTATTAGTTTTAAGCGCAATCCTAATTATTGGGGACGTGATTTAGTGATTAATCGCGGACGATATAATTTTGATCATTTGAAATATGTCTATTACCGAAATTTAGATGTTGCTTTTGAAGGCTTTAAGTCTGGCCAATATACTTTGCATGAGGAATTTACAGCACGAAAATGGGTGACGGAATATAAGTTTCCGTCCATCACTGCAGGAATGGTGGTGAAGTATCGTGATAAGCATGAAAATCCAATTGCAACTCAAAGTTTTGTATTTAATACGCGTCGATCGCCGTTTAATGATATTCGTTTTCGACAAGCTTTAACCTATGCTTATGATTTTGAATGGCAAAATAAAGCTCTGTTTTATGGTCAATACCAGCGCCTACAAAGCTATTTTTCAAATAGTGAGTTAGAAGCTAAAGGGGTACCCTCAGATGCTGAAATGCAAATTTTAAAACCATTGTTAACGAAATTAACCCCTTTAGAGCGTAAAGGGGTGTTATCAAACTGGAAATATCCCGTTTCGGATGCTAGTGGATTTAATCGAAATAATTTATTGACTGCTCGTCAGCTATTAATAAATGCTGGTTATCGATTTAAAAATGGTCAATTATTAGACCGACATGGTCAAGCCATTCGTATTGAATTTCTCATTCACCAAGATGGCTTACAGCGAACATTAATGCCTTTTGTGCGCAATATGAAACGTTTAGGTGTGACTGTAAACATTCGCCAAGTGGACGTGCCTCAATATATAGAACGGATGCGTTCGAAAGACTTTGATATGACAACAAATGTTATGCCACAGTCGCTCAATCCGGGTAATGAGCAAGCGCAATTTTGGGGAAGTGCATCGGCAGATCAGCCTGGCAATTACAACTATGCTGGCATTAAAAGTCCGATCATTGATGAAGTCATACAACAGGTGATTCGGGCACCAAATCGTGAACAATTGGTGGTGCGTACCAAAGTATTGGATCGATTATTAAGAGCTGGGTATTATCAAATTCCAACCTATGGTAAAGGTGAAAAATGGTTTGCGTATTGGAATATGTATCAACAGCCAAAAGTAAAACCAAAATTATCAACAGGTATTGATTATTGGTGGAGTAATGAAGCGCAATCGAAAAAAGTTGCAAACTATTTGCGCCAACAATAAATACTAATGAATGACAGGGAATGTTAAAGCAACATGGGCACATATATTTTAAAAAGATTGCTCCTGATTATTCCAACATTGTTTTTCATTTTACTGATTAACTTTGTCGTGATTCAGATTGCACCGGGAGGACCTGTTGAACAAGCCATACAGCAAGCTGAGTCCTTTCAAGGTATGGGAAACACAGGTGGTGGTGAAACTGCGACGACAGGCAGTAAATACCAAGGTGCTAAAGGCCTCAGTGAAGAAATGGTGGCAAAAATCGAAGCGCAATATGGTTTCGATAAACCATTATTCGAACGTTTTTGGCTCATGTTAAAGGGCTATGTGACGCTAGATTTTGGTACCAGTTTCTTTAAAGATAAGCCTGTGACCCAGCTACTTTGGGAAAAGCTGCCTGTATCCTTATCCCTTGGCTTATGGAGTACCTTGCTGATCTATATGGTGTCTATTCCATTAGGCATTAAAAAAGCCCGTCAACATGGTCTGTTATTTGATAAAAGTACGTCTATTTTATTGGCTATCGGCTACGCCATTCCTGCTTTTGCCTTTGCCATTTTACTCATTGTATTTTTTGCAGGTGGTTCATATTTTCAGTGGTTTCCTCTACAAGGTTTAGTTTCAGAGAATTTTGCTGAGTTAAGTGTATTTGGCAAAATTTCAGATTATTTTTGGCATATGGTGTTGCCTTTGTTTGCTATGGTAATTGGTGGTTTCGCTGGCTTAACTTATCTGACCAAATACTCTTTTATGGAAGAATTAAATAAGCAATATGTTCTTGCTGCTCGTTCTAAAGGTTTGACCGAATCACGTGTGCTGTATGGGCATGTATTTCGTAATGCAATGCTCATTGTTATTGCTGGTCTACCAGAAGCATTAATTGGCATCTTCTTTGTGGGAAATCTATTTATTGAAATTATTTTCAATCTAGATGGTCTGGGGTTATTAGGATTTGAAGCCATTGTACAGCGTGATTATCCAGTGATTTTTGGCACCTTGTTTATTTTTACCTTGATGGGGCTGATATTAAGATTAATCAGTGATGTCATGTATCAAATGATTGATCCACGAATTAATTTTGATTCGCAGGGGGCAAAATAATGTCTCCGATCATGCAAGCACGTTTTCAACGTTTTAAAGAAAATAAATTAGGCTTTACATGCTTTATCAGCTTTGCCTTGATTTTTATGTTGTCATTAGCTGTCGAGTTTATTGCCAATGATAAACCGCTCTTGGTCAAATACGATGATTCTTTATACGTTCCCGTATTAAAAAGTTATCCAGAAACTGCTTTCGGTGGCGTATTTGAAACTGAGGCAGATTATAAAGATCCTGTGGTACAGCAACTGATTGATGATAAAGGATGGGCTGTATGGCCACTGATTAAATTTTCCTATCAAACACCGAATTTAGAGTTGGCTGTGCCTGTGCCATCTGCACCGACTGCACAAAATTGGCTCGGTACCGATGACCAAGGGCGTGATGTGCTCGCACGTATTTTATATGGACTACGTGTGTCGCTCTTGTTTGGTTTTGCATTAACTTTTGCTTCAGCCATATTGGGCATCATGGTTGGGGCGATACAGGGCTATTATGGTGGCTGGGTAGACCTCATTGGTCAACGGATTTTAGAAGTCTGGGGCGGACTACCGATGCTATTCATGGTGATGATTTTGGTCAGCATGTTTACTCCGAGTGTGTATTGGCTCTTTGTCATTATGCTGCTGTTTGGCTGGCCCACTTTGGTCGGCTTGGTTCGTGCAGAGTTTTTGCGTGCTCGTAATTTTGATTATGTCCGTGCAGCACGGAGTCTTGGCGTTACAGATAGCACCATTATGTTTCGGCATATCTTACCAAATGCGATGAGTTCCAGTCTTTCACAGCTACCTTTCATGCTCACGGCAAATATTACGGCACTGACAGCCTTAGATTTCTTAGGTTATGGCTTACCGCCTGATGCCGCGTCCTTAGGTGAGTTATTGCTTCAAGGGAAAAACAATCTGAATGCACCATGGCTTGCCTTATCGGGGTTTTTTACCTTAGCGATCGTGCTGTCTTTATTGATTTACATTGGGGAGGCGACACGTGATGCATTCGATCCTAGACGTCAATAATCATCAAGTTAATGTACCTCCCATCGTATTAGCGGTTGAACATTTACATATTTCCCATGCAGCACAGGTCTTGGTTGAAGACCTGAATTTTAATTTGCATGCAGGTGAAACGATAGCCATTGTTGGAGAAAGCGGTTCTGGTAAATCGATTAGCAGCCTAGCTATACTCGGTTTGTTGCCAAGTGATCTGCAGGTCACAGGCAGCGTCAGCCTGAATGGACAGAATATTCTTGGACTGAGTCCTGAGCAGCATCGAAACATTCGTGGACAGAAAATTGCCATGATTTTTCAAGAGCCGATGACGGCCTTAAATCCCTTACATCGTGTGGAAAAGATTGTTGGTGAGTCATTGTTGTTACAGGGATGGTCGAAGGCAAAAACACGACAGCGCGTTATAGAATTATTAAATGATGTGGGTATTCCTGATGCTGAAGATAAGTTAAGACGCTATCCACATGAGTTATCAGGCGGGCAGCGTCAACGTGTCATGATTGCCATGGCATTGGCCTTAGATCCTGATATTTTAATCGCTGATGAGCCAACCACGGCTTTAGATGTCACATTGCAAGCGCAAATCTTAAATTTATTAAAGTCGCTACAACAGCAGCGTAATATGGCGATGATATTAATTAGCCATGACCTGAATTTGGTCAAGCGCTATGCAGAATATGTGATTGTGATGAATCGTGGGCAAGTGGTGGAGCAAGGTGGTGTTCAGGAAATTTTTGAGCAGCCGAAGCAGGCGTATACCCAAAATTTATTAGACCATGATTTTGGTAAAGCAATACAGGTTTCGCAAACTCAAACACTTTTAGAATTACGCCAGTTAGGAGTGAAGTTCCCAGTCAAACAAGGCTTATTGAATCGCATTAAAAATTATGTCGTTGCGGTAGAAGCTTTGGATTTAACAATGGCTGAAGGTGAGTCGATCGGTATTGTTGGAGAGAGTGGTTCAGGGAAAAGCTCTTTAGCACTGGCTATTGCTCGGCTCATAGAAAGTGATGGCGAAATTATGTTAAATCAACACGCCATCAATCAACTTTCAGAAAAACAGCTCAGACCTTTACGTCGTGAATTTCAAATCGTCTTTCAAGATCCATTCAGTAGTTTAAATCCACGGCTCAATGTAGAGCAAACCATTGGCGAAGGTCTGGCCTTACAGCATTTATCTGCAAATGAAATTGTACAGCGTATAGATGAAGCTTTGCAGAAAGTCGAATTAGCAAGCTCATTCAAGCAGCGTTATCCACATGAGTTATCCGGTGGGCAACGGCAAAGAGTCGCCTTAGCACGTGCGTTGGTATTACGTCCTAAACTGCTGATTCTCGATGAACCCACATCGGCACTAGATCGGACGACACAAAAAGCCATCGTGAAGCTGCTACGGCGTTTGCAGCAAGAATTTAATATGAGTTATTTATTTATCAGTCATGATTTACACGTGGTCAAAGCCTTGTGCCAAAAAGTGTTGGTACTGCGACATGCCAAAGTCATGGAGTTTCAAGACACCGCAGATCTATTTGCGCGACCACAAACGGACTATACCCGTAAATTAATTGAAGCCAGCCAATACTAAAATCAAACTTATGGATATTTTGACAAGTGTCATTGTCAAAATATCCTTGACCTTTAGAAAATAATAATTAGAGTAAATACTCAGGACTTATTATTTCATTTTGGACATTGCCATGAGCCATTTAGCTGAAAGCTTTAAAATTCGTAATACCACATTTAAAAATCGCATCATTAAAGGTGCAATGAGTGAAGCATTGGCCAATACCGCAGGCCAACCCAATCACTTACATTTTGGATTATATGAAGCTTGGGCGAAAGGTGGTTTAGGCTGTGCCATTACGGGTAATGTCATGGTGGATTTTCGTGCTAAAAATGAGCCGGGGGTTGTTGTCGCTGAAACAGAGCGAGATTTGGAGCAGTTAACACAGTGGGCTGAGCTAGGCAAGAAGCACGGCATGGTGCAATTGGTTCAACTTTCACATCCGGGTCGTCAATGTCCTAAAGGTTTAAATAAAGAAACGGTTGCACCGTCTGCTGTGCCATTTAGTCCGATGTTAGCCACAACGTTTGGAACACCGCGCGAACTTCGTGAAGATGAAATTTTAGATATCATTCAGCGTTTTGCACGTGCCGCACACATTTGTGAAAAGGCAGGCTTCGAAGGCGTGCAATTGCATGGTGCGCATGGTTATTTAATTAGTCAGTTTTTGTCGCCACTGACCAATAAACGTCAAGATCAGTGGGGCGGTTCAAATGAAAATCGCATGCGCTTTTTGCTTGAAATCTATAAGGCAGTTCGCGCAGCGACGACCGATGATTTTATCATTTCGGTCAAACTGAATTCTGCTGATTTCCAACGCGGCGGAATTAGCGAAGCAGATGTGATTGAGGTCTTTAAGGCAATCGATGCCGCAGGGATTGATATGATTGAAATCTCGGGTGGTTCCTATGAAGCGCCAGCGATGGCGGGTGCTAAAGAAGAAAAACGTAAAGCCAGTACCATTGCTCGTGAAGCTTATTTCCTCGATTTTGCGGACAATATCCGTAAAGAAGTGAAATGCGCGTTAATGGTTACCGGCGGGTTTAGAACCGTGCAAGGCATGAATGCTGCACTAGACAGTGGAGCTTGTGATTTTATTGGTATTGCACGTCCTTTCGCTGTAGAAGTCGATTTGGCTGATCGTTTATTGGCGGGGCAGGATGTTCGTTACGGTGTGGACAAAATTAAAACTGGCATACCGATGATTGATAAAATGGCGATTATGGAAATTATTTGGTATGCCGCTCAGTTTAAATCGATTGGTGAAGGCAAACAGCCAAATCCTAAACTTTCACCGTTAAAAGTGTTTTTTAAATATCTCAAAGGAAATTTAACAGCGGTCATTAAAGGGCAAGTCAATTCACGTAAGTCGGCTTAATCAATCATTGAATTATTAGAATAAGGGCAATCGGCATACATCCATGTTATGGTTGCCTTTATTCATATCAATATTGCTTACAATAAAAATGTCTAAAATTTTAATATTAATAGTCATTCTTTCGGGGCTCAGTTCTGCCCTCTATGCCCAGTCCGTATTTCAGACGGGGGATATCATTTTTCATATCTCAAAGTCACAGCAAAGTTTAAGCATTCAAAAGGCCACACATTCGCCCTATAGTCACATGGGCATGATCGTAAATAAAAATAACCAAACCTGGGTGCTCGAAGCTATTCAACCTGTGCAATATACCGCTTTAAATCAATGGATCACGCGTGGGGAGAATGCTCACTATGTCGTAAAAAGGCTCAAACAACCCTTAAATGTGCCGCAGAAAATGAAGTTGGTACAACATGCAGAAAAGTACTTGGGCAAACCCTATGATATATATTTTGAATGGGATGACCGTGCAATTTACTGTTCTGAAATTGTTTGGAAAGCTTATCAGCATGCTTTAGGAATCGAACTTTCTCCATTACAACAACTGAAACAATTTGATTTAAAACAAAATGAAGTCCAGCGTCTAATGCGGCAGCGCTATGGTCAAAATATTCCGCTGAATGAGCAGGTGATTGCCCCTAAGGCCATTTATGATTCAAAACTTTTAAAAGAAATATTTAGAAATTAAGGCAATAAAAAAGCCCAAGTCGCAATGCTTGAGCTTTTTAATGAGTGATTAAAACCAACTCGAATATGGCGTCCCTACGGGGATTCGAACCCCGGTTACCGCCGTGAAAGGGCGATGTCCTAGGCCTCTAGACGATAGGGACAGTACAGAAAGCAAATTTTAAAACCGTTTATTTCAGTCTAAGTTTTTAGACTAAATAATGGCGTCCCTACGGGGATTCGAACCCCGGTTACCGCCGTGAAAGGGCGATGTCCTAGGCCTCTAGACGATAGGGACTTAATAAAATGTACTTCTGAAAATTGGCGTCCCTACGGGGATTCGAACCCCGGTTACCGCCGTGAAAGGGCGATGTCCTAGGCCTCTAGACGATAGGGACGTTTCAGAGGTGGGCGTATATTAGGGTGAAAATCGGGGGGTGTCAAACGCTTTTCTATAAATAAATTCAGTTTTTGTTGTTGAGTGCATAAAATTAAAACAATTTGCTAAAAATGTTTGAAAAATACATTATTTATGTCGGTTTTTTCAACACTTGTAAGATTGTAGCAATAACTTCTGGATGCGTTAAATATCCAGCAATATCGTGTGGGTGTTCAATCGATGTCTGAATTTGCTGGTTGATAATGGCGGGTTGAAAATCAAATGGTGCCTGACTCAGTGGAAAAGCGCTGAGAAAATCATCATGTGAATAAAAGTTTAACCAATCGCCTGAAATTGCATCAGGTCGCTGTAAAGGCTGAGGTAAGTGGGCTTGGATGACACGAAAAGCCAAAGGTGAGCCCAAGGTGATAAAGCGCTGTATGTTGAGTTCAGGATGTAACAGTAAAAAATGATACGCAATCACGCTACCTAGCGAATGTGCAATCAACAGGGTGGGTTTCGTTTGATGTAATTGCTCATGCAGACGAGTATGAACTGCCTGAATAAAGTGTGGATTGGATAAATAGAGATAAGTTTCGACCAAAAATTTATGCAAAAGTGTGGCATGTAATTTTGGGAAATAATTCATTAAAACTGCAAAATCGCGTAGGACAAGATCTTTGCCAAGTGCAGTGATCGATTTGAATGATTGGCTTAATCCAATAGCATCATTGAGGGTGATGTCAGGTAGATTATTTTGTACAGCATGATGCTCAAGTACTTTTGGTGATTTTTCTGGGAGTTCAGTGCGATGGATAAACGGAAAATGTGGCCACGTTTGAGGTGTCAAGGTGCTGGCTTGAAGCATATTCTGCAAATGATAACGCGTGAGTAAGTCTCCATAAAAAGGCATGCGCATATGGTGCTGTATATACGATAAAAAAGTCTCTTGATGGCTTTGCTTTAAGCCTTGAGACAACAGTGCAAGCCAATGCTGTTCGAGCGTACGTGCAGTTTGTTGTTGTTGATTCATGCCATGGATAAAGATGATCTGCATATTGCACCTCATCGACGGACCAGTTTTTATTCTACTTTTATTAAAATATAGCCATAAAAAAAGAGCAACCGAAGTTACTCTTTTATCGTGTTTGGTATGACAACGCAGATCAATCTTTGTTGTGATACAAGGTGTAGTAGCTGATATAACACGCCACAATGAAGATCATACAGCAGATAAAGCCAGTTAACATTTCTGGGTCAAATACCATACTAATACAGGTAATAAGACAGAATACAAAACCGAGTATCGGCACAATTGGGAAGAGTGGTGCAGCAAAAGCTAAATCTTTTGCAGTTTTACCTTCTTTATACCACTGACGGCGGAAGTTGAATTGGCTTAAACAAATACTCATCCATACCACCACCATGGTAAATGCCGCGACACCTAACAAGTTTTTGAAGATGGTTTCTGGAGCGAATTGTTCAGACAGTAAGCCCGGCATACCACCGATCATGGTCACGATCACGGCAACATAAGGAATACCGCGCGAGTTCACTTTAGAGAACACTGCAGGTAATTGCTTACTATAGGACAATGACCACATCATTCGAGATGCAGCAAATAAACCTGAGTTTGCAGCAGAAAGTAGGGCTGTGATAATCACAAAGCGGATAATGTCTTCTGCATAAGGAATACCAATGTGCTGGAATACCGTTACGAAAGGTGAACTACTTACACCTTCGGCAGATAAGCCGGCCTCTTGGTGTGGTAATAGTGCAGTAATAACAACAATGGTACCCACAAAGAAAATCAATAAGCGGAAAATCGCCGTGTTAATGGCTTTAGGCACATTTTTCGCTGGATCTTTGGTTTCACCCGCAGCAACACCAATCAGTTCAGTACCTGAGAATGCAAAGTTAACAATCAACATTGTAGCGAAGATTGGGAACAAACCTTCAGGGAACCAGCCTTGTGCAGTGAGGTTGCTAAACAGCGGTGCAGCTTCATAGCCTTGATAGCCTAAAACACCAAAAATGGCCAATAGACCTAAAATAATAAAGGCTACAACGGTAATCACTTTGACTAAAGCTAGCCAAAATTCAGATTCAGCAAACCATTTGGTTGAAATCATATTCAAGCAGAATACAAAAGCACCAAAGATTAAGGTCCACATCCACATAGAGCTGTCTGGGAACCATTCCTGCATTAAAAGTGCAGCAGCGGTAAATTCAGTTCCTAGCGTTACTGACCATGTCAGCCAATAGAGCCAAGTGATGGTATAACCCGTACCAGGTCCGATATAGCGTTTAGCATAAGCGCCAAATGAACCAGATTCTGGCATATGTACAGCGAGCTCGCCTAAGCAAAGCATCACCATATAGGCGATAATACCGCCTAAAAAATACGAAATAATGGCACCTACAGGCCCCGTTTGTGCAATGACTTCACCCGAACCAAGAAATAAACCAGTACCGATTGCGCCGCCAAGCGAAATCATCACCAGATGTCGAGTACTCATAGCGCGTTTTAACGGCGCAGAATTGCCCTGATGCGAAGCATCATTCGGAGAATGTGATGACTGCATAGAGAAAAAGGAGAATCAAATAATGAAGCGAGTAATTGTAGAGAAGAATGCAATGATGATGCAATCAATTAATATAAATTATAGATAAATAAACTTTAAGTTTGTCTCAGAGCTGACAGAAGAATTGGCGTCCCTACGGGGATTCGAACCCCGGTTACCGCCGTGAAAGGGCGATGTCCTAGGCCTCTAGACGATAGGGACGTTTTGAGGTGGGTGTATATATAGTACATAGCCCATCTATATTTGTCAAAATAGAGTTTCATTGTTATATTCTAAATGTATATAAATAAAACAAAAACAGAATTTTTTTAATGAAAAATAATTTTAATGAGTTTATTTCTGGAATTTTATTTGAAATCAATCAATTTAATGTGGGCAAAGTCCATGAAAGATTCTATATAGTTTTATTGAATTATTTGCATTGGTTTGAAATTTATACAAATAATTTTTCTTCGTATATTAGTAAATCAGAGTTTGAAAGAATTATTGATTAACTTTTATTTAGGGATTTAGATGGGGAAAGTAGAATTACGTACAATCACCTTAAATCTTTAGATGATTCTCATTATTTTTTAGATATCCAGAGCTTTTTTAAATAGCGGATTCAAGCGGCAAGTGCAACAGTATAAAAACCAGCCATAACTTCACTCGGTGTATACCAACCTAGTGTTTTTCTAGGACGATGGTTGAGTGCAAATTCTATCTGCTCTATTTGTTCGTTTGACACGCCATCAAACGATGATGATTTTGGCAGATATTGACGGATTAAACCATTCGTATTTTCATTTCTAGCTCGCTGAATAGACTTGTAAGGATCAGCAAAATACGTCTCTATGCCAGCATCAGTAATTCTTTTGTGTTCGGAAAATTCTTTGCCATTATCAAATGTCACACTATAAGCATGGCTCATTTGTAAACGATCTAATGCACAAGTAATCGTTTGAGAGGATGCTCTTGTTGGCCCTAAATGAACAATATGTACATACAGGCTCTTTCGATCAACGAGAGTCAATAAAGCACCTTTATGATGTTTACCAATCACCGTGTCACCTTCGAAATCTCCTAAACGTTGTCGTTGATCAATGACCTGGTGTCGGCAGTGAATACTTGTTTTATCAATGATTTGACCCCTACGATCCGTGTTTTTGTAACCGCGTTTTCGATATTTCTTCTGATGCCTTAAATGTAGATGAAGTTTACCGCCTTTTGATTTATCTTGATAAATGTACTGGTAAATCCACTCATGTGAAGGTACATCCAGCCAACCGCGTTGTGTTAAAGCACCTGAAATTTGTTCGGGTGACCAGTCCAAACCAATCAAATAATCAATATAAGCGAAGGCAAATGCTGTCATTGATGATGAAGGACGGTACCGTCTTTGACTTGCAAATTTAGCTACCTGTTGAGCTCTATATCCACGTTGCCCAGTATTTCTTTTTAATTCACGGTAGATGGTTGATCGTGAACGTCCTAATTCCCGAGCAAGGCTAGCGATTGAACTTTTACTTTTCAAAGTAGCATAAATTTCGTATCTTTCATCTTGAGAAAGTTGGGTGTATTTCTTCATTGTGTGCTTTCCAATTGCGAGTTGAAAAAGTCTAATGATTCTATGAATACACCTAACTTTTTCAACTAACTACAAATGTGTTGCACTTGGGATTTGAATCTGCGAATTATATTTAATCTTAAAGGTTCGAAGATATCAGTTGTCTAGTGATGATGTAGAACTTGAAAAATTAGAAAAAAAATTGGATGTATGTTTTGAGCCAATGTTGTGGAGTAAAGACAAACAAAATTTATTGGTTATTAATCGTGATTTTCCTGAATTTAAAAAACAGATGAATTCAAGTCGGGTGCTTTTGCCACTTTCATTAATAGTTTTTAACTTTACTTTTGTTGAATTAATATCTAATACAAGTTTGAGAGTATCTATCCAAATATTTCTAGCAATAGTAGCTGCGTGTCTTTTAGCTAATGTTTCTAAGGGGGCAAAATCCGAAAAGGACTCATTAGAGTTGAAAGTATGGGATTATATCTTGGTGTTGAGCGGGGATAAAAACTCATTGACGAAAAGCAGTTGAACTATTTCTTTAAATTATAATTTGTACAGTGGTTTTTGTGGATTAAACCGCTCCCACAAATCATTTTTGAATTTATATGGAAACCCTAATTTTTCTCTCATAGGGAAGAGAAATAGTTTCATAAAAAAAGGTGGCTAATGATTATTACTAGTTAAGTAATATATATAAAACATATAAAAAAGATCCCTTCTTGGGATCTTTTTTATTCTTTAAAGAATACTTTTATATCAATTTTACTAGTAAAAAATATATAAATTATAAGAACTCAATTTCAAAAATATAAGCCAAAATGCGTATTCCAATAAAAATGGACACTAAGTATCATGAACAATGATTCTTATCTAACTTGAACACTTTGACTAGTAAAAAATTTTATATTTCAAGACTAACAATTCAATACCTCAAAGCCCAAACTTTCTAATTCTATTTTTTCAATAGGTTTTAATTTTTTAACACACCAAACTAAAATATGCTTTGGTCTAGATGATGCTACATAAGCAAATCTAGCAGCTTCAGATGTTTTATCTCCAATCCAATGAGACCAATGTGTGCCAGTTCCATTCCGTGTAGGATTTGAGATCAGCATAGTAGCTTCATGTGTTTCACCTTTAACACCATGAATAGTTGATTTTCTGAATTTGATATCTAATGAATCATTTTTACGGTGATAGTTAGAGATGCAGTGTGTTGCTTTACCACTTGGAGACCTAATTTTAAAGTCAGAATTTTTTAATGCTTCATAAATCTCTGGGAGTACAAATTCTTGCTTAAACAAATTAATAACAACAGCATTTACTTTTTTGCACCAATTTGTCCATGTACAACTATCTAATTGTAAATCATGATTTAATAAATACTGGATAGAGTTGTGGAGGAACAATCTCCAATCTAATTCTGATGCAATAATTTGAGGGCAATTATAATCACTAGATTTTGTTTCTAGCTTTACCTTATCTTTAATATATTTTGAAAAATCAATAAGTGACTGATTGATTGAAGTATAACTTGTCTCATCAAAATTCAAGATTGAGCTTAGTAAGAACTCAATTGGTTTCGCTGGTGTGCTATCCACAATAGATAACTGGTTTAAAGTTTGATGACCTCTAGCTACTAAAACTCGATTGCTATACTGTTTGGTTAGTTCATTAAATTGAGAAATCACTTCGCTAGGTGAATCTTTATACTGAAGTACAAAACATGATTGTTCGGGTGATGTGAAATCAGCTTCGATTGAACCTGATTTCATAATATTTGTAGCAATATTTACAATTTTTTGACAGCTTCGAAAGTTTTTAGTTAATTGAATTTCTCGAAAGCCATTGTCAGTTATAAAGTTAATAATGTCATTAGGATCAACATCCCTAAACTCATATATAGATTGATTCAAATCTCCAACAAAATGTAATTTTGTTCCATTCAACATCATGGCTTTTAAGATATTTAGTTGTTCAAAGGATAGATCTTGGCATTCATCAACAATGATAAGTTGAAATCTTTTTGCTAATTTTTTTGCATAATCCTGTGTTGCAGTACGAGTGGTAAGAGCTGATTCCGCAAGGTATTCGATATCCTTATGAGTTAGAAAACCTGCATCACGGCATTTTTTCTTCGCACGATAAATATCATCTTTTTGCCATTGCTCTAAAACCATAGCATTAAGAGCTCTGTTTGTATCTTTATTTGGCGTATGAAATTTAAAACGTCCTGTTCTGTTATCAATTTCTACATGATGTCCTGAAATTTTTTGATAACCATGTGGATACTTTGTTAAAAAAAATAACTGCGAATCATAGTTCACTACTTTAAATGAATAATCTCCATTATGTCCTTCATATTTGGAAATATCTTTCGAAAGAGGATTCACAATATTTTTTAAAATAAAGCTATCGAATGTTCCAATGAAATGTGGGTAGGTCGTGTTATTGTCAATTTTTTCTTTAATTCGATGTTCAATTTCTTTAGCAGCACTTTTAGTAAAAGATAGAACAGCTATGCCACTAGGAAAATTCGCCCAACTTTCAACTTCATTTGCTACTCGTTGAGCAATGGTTTCAGTTTTTCCACTACCAGGACATGCATTTAAAAAAATATTCTCTGTAATTTGTGTACGTTCAATATAATGGAGTTGTTCATCTGTAAATTTCATCTAACTATTCCTCACTAGAAGATTTGTCTAATGAACAAGCCCAAAGAATTGCATCTTCAATATATTGAGGTACTTTTAGTTCGATTCCCCCTAAAGAAATTTTATCTGCTAAAATTTGAGCAAAATACCCCTTACCGATATTGTCATCATCTATTCTTTTTAATATTTCAAAGGCATAGTCTGCTTTATTTTCTGGAGTAATTTTTGAGTAATCAGCTTCAAATATTGTCTTTAAACCTTTTTTTACAGTTCCTTCCGATGGCCAAAGATCATAAATAATTTTAGCCATAACTTTTGCATTATCTTCTTCCATTGCTATGTCATATTCTAGCGTTTTATATCCAGCTACAAAGAGACGTGCATAGTTAGAACTATTAATACTTTTCACTAATTTGAGGGCATGATTTTTTCCTTCTACTTTATTTTTTTCAGAAGGTGGCTTATGGTCATATTTTACTTGTTTTTTTTCTTCTTTACCCGTCTTTGAATCTTTTACTATCTCTTCTAGATAATAGTGTTGCTCAGGATCTAAATCTGTAACTCCTGCACAACGGATGGGTACATTCAAGCCTACTTGATCTTCTTGAACATCTTTTACATCTGTAATATTACAATAAAGGCGCATAAAATGATTAAAATAAATACCATTAAGATTAATTACTGAAACCCCATAGTCTTCAATATTATTAATATCTTTTCCTTTTAACACCGTTTTAGCAAGCTCTGGGATGATCATTTGTTCAGCAATGCCTTCAACCAAAATAACTCCACTTGCAAAAAGTAGATTTGACTTTGTGATATCTAACCAACGATTCAGAAAATTTAAATTATTGGGAGCTAGACCACAGTCAGCTAAAGCTGTAGCTTGAGGATTTTCATTTTTAGTTAAATGTATAATTTTATCTAATTTAACACTTGAAGCTAATACTGTTGAGTGAGTAGTAACAATAACTTGTACGTTATGTTCATTTGCTACAGTCTCAAGATGATCTAATAAACGAACCTGCAATTGAGGATGTAAATGGGCTTCTGGCTCTTCAATGAGTAAAAGTCTATATAGGGACTCTTCCTTTGTTAAGGTTAATTCTGCAAGTATAGAAGCAATATATAATAAATTATTGTAGCCAAGGCTATTCTGACATAAATCTCTGAATTGATCTGCTTCAGCAGTTGTAATTTTAGGAAAGAAAATTAATCTTAAATTTTCAACAATTTTTGAAAATTCATTTTCAACAAATTGTATATGTGTTGATTGACTAAAATTCTGACCAATAGCTTCTAGCAAATGATCTGCAATCAGTTTATTTGCTTTTTTAATACTTGAATCCTCATCATCGATAAGTGATTGATTGAACTCTTTAAATTTTTCTTCTAAAGGATGTTTTGTCTCAGCTTTTTTACACGCTTTAAGCTGGTCTGCTTCAATAAACTTTAATAGTTTTGATAAACGAGATTGTCTTCCATTTACTAGCTTTGATTCCGCATCACGTAATGGAGGTAGATAAATACAATGGATTTTGTCAAATAGCTCAACATCAAATTGTGATGCTTTAGAGTTTCCACCCCAGAAACTTTTTTTAAAACGCCCACGTAACTCTTTATTTAAGACTTCTAAGTTTAAAATTACATTATTTGCAGCATCACTCCACTGTAGAAATGCTATTGGTTCAGCATTTTCTAAATTATCAAATTCAACTTTTATTTTGAAAGAGTCAGCTGCTATAGAAGCTTCTTTAAATGGTTTATTAAAATCATCAGAAGAAACATTATAAGAGCCAGATTCAGTATCAATAAATAGTTGTCGAAACGAGTTGATGATAGCTGTTTTACCAGCTCCATTTTCCCCAACAATTACATTTAAACCTTTCCTAAAGTTGATCTCAAAAAGTTCTGAAAAACAACGATATCCCGTAATTGATAACTTCTTAATATACACAGTTATACCTGATTAATTATTGATGAAAATTTAAAAATTAAGCCACCGCTTCATTAAACGCTTCAACAACCCCAAATATATTGTCAGCATCGGCATCACCAAAAACGCCATCAATTCCTTCATAATGGATTTGATTAAATGGTGGCTCATATAATTGAGAAGCCTCTAAGACACCATTTTGAGTTAAATGTTCAATTAACATTTCCACAAAGCGAATCTGTTTTTCGTTATAGCTTGATCCTTGTAAATACTTGGAGAATGCTTCTTGTACAGCCTGACGATCAAGTCCAACCAAAGAGCGGATAAAAAGAGGTAACGACTTTTCTGTGCCAAAACATTCTTCAAATTTATCTCGGCTTTCTACTTCTTGCGCTTCAAAAACAAATCGCTCTAGCTCACTTAAATCGGTTGGTGTAAGGGCTAAACCACGCTTTAACTTAGCAATAGTAATGTGGTTTTCATTGGCTTTAATAAAGCTTTCGACACGCTTACGGTACTGGGCAAGGTTTACGCCACTTGATACCACTGGAATATCAACTGCTTGCATCTGTCCAATTTCATCATCAAGCATGGAGTAAACAATGGTTGAGGTCGATTTTTCAATCAGTTTGACCAAACCACGAATACGTTTACGTATCGCTTCAAGCATGGGTAAGGTGATGCCTTTCCAATACTCAACGGTTTGAATGTCTTGAATCAGCGCAATCTGTTCTGCAACAATAGGAATGTTTTCTTTAGTTTCCAATTTAGAGGCGATTTCAATCACTTTATTGGCATAGCTTTGAGTTGCTGTATTGTTCTGTTCTAATACTGCTAGTTCAAGGTTATAACACAACATATCAAACAGTTTGGCTTCTAAGGTTTCAGGCTCAAGCTGATTTGGTAATTTTGAGATGTGTTCTCGCAACGTACCTATCGCAAGATCATCTAAGTTGTTCCAAGCATCATCATTTTTGAAATGTTCAACATGCTCAAGTTCAGATTTCACAATGAAATTATCATTGTTCATCGACTTCACTTCAGTCTGTAAACTTTGACGCATATCTTGCTGTACAGCTTTTAATTCTTCGGTGGCATCGTCCTTCGCATTGAGCAGACTCAGGATATTTAAACGTACTTTAAACAAGCGTTGTCCAAGTGGTTCTGTAGTAGATACAGGCGCACCATCTGGATTTTCATTGAAGTATTCAAAGTTAGAGCAGTAGTCGAAGATATAAAATTCTTTTTTATCATCTTCAGGGCTGAACAGTTCTTTGCAGAGTCGTGTGCCACGCCCAATCATCTGCATAAACTTCACTTTAGAACGTACAGCTTTAAAGAATACTAAGTTGACCACTTCAGGTACATCGATGCCTGTATCGAGCATATCCACTGAAATCGCAATTTGCGGTTCAGGTAAATCTTTCTTGCTAAAGTCATCAATTAAGCTTTGTGGATACTTGGTTGCATGGGTAATGACACGGGCAAACTTGCCATCATATTGCGGATAGTTTTCATTGAAGCGGTCAGCAATAAACTGAGCATGTTTCTGATTCACAGCAAAGATAATAGTTTTGCCTAGGCGATCACCACCTTCGGTTTTAATGCCATTTTCCATCAAGTGCTTGAGCATTAAATCAATCGTACCTGTATTAAACAGCTCTTTATTGATTTTAGAAGCTGAGACTTCTTCAGGCGCATCTTCATCGCCCCAATTTAGACTATCCCAATGTTGTTTTTCTTCTTCGGAAAGTTCGTCATATTTCACGCCTTCACGCATAAATTTAAGCGGAACAGAATAAGCTTTCGGTGGCACAAGATAGCCATCGGCAATGGCTTGATCGAGGTCGTAGTAATCGGTTGGGACACCGCTTTCTAAGCCAAACAGTGCGTATGTATCACGATCCACTTCATCCCGCGGTGTCGCAGTTAAGCCCACCAGTAGGCTGTCGAAGTATTTAAAAATTTCACCAAACTTTTGATACACACTGCGGTGTGCTTCATCGATAATGATCAAGTCAAACATACCAGTACCGAATTTACGTGTACCATCGTCATTCATTTCATCAATCAAACCCATCATAGTTTGATAGGTAGAGAAATATACTCGACCGACTTGGTTTTTATCTTCAAGTAAATTGACGAATGAAGCATCTTTTAAATTGGCTTTAAAGGCATTGTGTGCTTGATTGACCAATGATGTACGATCCGCAAGGAACAGGGCTTTTTGCACCACATTGGCTTTCATAAGCACATCCACCAATGCAATAGCGGTACGAGTCTTACCTGTACCTGTCGCCATGATGAGCAAACCAGCACGTTCTTTACGCTGATAGGCTGCAAGCATGGCTTTGATGGCACGAGTTTGGTAATAACGCTCGACTATTTCTGCATTAATCGGAAAGCTACTTAAATCAGGGTTGTTCTTACGTCTTTCGATCAGACGCTTGAGTTCTGCTTGTGTATAGAAGCCATGTACTAAACGTGGTGGACCACCTTGTACATCATTCCAAATTCGGGTTTTGTAGCCATTGGTATAGAAAATGACAGGGCGTTGTCCTGTTTGTTGCTCTAAACAGTCTGCATAGAGCTTGGCTTGTTGTTGTCCAATATCAGGGTCAGTCGATGTGCGTTTTGCTTCAACCACAGCCAAAGGCAAGCCATTGGCATCATACAGTACATAATCCACTGCACCTTTACCTGATGGACTCGGCATACCTGTTACAGCAACTTCCTCTCGAACCGATGTACCTATTTCCCAGCCTGCTTCTTCAAGCATAAGGTCAATTTTAAGTTTTCGAGTTTCGTCTTCTTTATAGTCGGTATGGTCTTCGATTTTGCTGTTGGCAATTTTGGCTTGTTCAACGTCTGCACGTTTTTGTGCAAGTTCAGCATCTATATTTGCAAGTAATTTTTCACGCTCTTCTAAACTTGCGGACAGTTCAAATAGTTTTTGTTCACGTTCCCGTAAAGCTTTATGTTGCTCCGCAAACTGTTTTTCTTTGGCTTCTATTTCTTTTTGCAGTTGTTCTTGGTTGGCGGTAATTTGCTGAGTATTGTCAGCACTTGGTATTAGTTTTGGGTTAAATAAAATCGACTGAGAGCGGTCTTTTGAGGGTGAGCCATAATTACGTTCAAACCAAACATACATCAAGAAAAGATGCTGAATGTGTCTTACCGTTTCTTCAGTAGTGAGTTGCTTGAACTTTTTCCCATGTACGGCACTGTTGCCGACCATGCGGATGTTGTCCATTTTGTCCCAAATATAGGGTGGAATCAGGTCTTTAAATTTGAGATCGTTGAGTAAGTTATGCAGTGAAGCATCATAGGGTTGGGTAAGTTTTTTATCGTATTGATACAGCCACAGTACAAGGTTTTCGAGTGATGTTCGAGCCGCAGCAAGTGCAAATTGTGGGGAGATATACACGAGCTTTTCGGCTTCTTTGGCAGTGGCTGCCAAGCTTTTAAATTCAGGTTCTAAAAACGAGAAGTTGCTCATGTATATACCCTCATATTTTTAATTAAATTTTATAAAGTGCCATTAAATGCTTGGTTTTGTAGTGTAAAAAATAGTTTACTAAATTCAATTTCATTTCGCATAAGCAATTGATTTTGTGAATCAATATTTTCATAAAATTGAATAAATTTTCTTTGTAACTCTAATGGTGGAATAGGAATTTTAATAGGTTTTAAAATGCTTAAAGTTAAGTATTTAGTACTTGAACCCTTAGACATTCGTTGCAAAAATCCAAGTAAGAATTGCAAAACATATCGTAAATATCCGTAAGTACAGAGACTATCTTTTATGGTTAACACATAAGTTCGTTGGTAAGCATTAAATTTACCTTTGTAATGTTTAACCCAATATTGACCTGCTGCATTATTACCTGCGAGTAATAATGCCTCTATATCAAAAGCATAAGTATTAATAGCAAATGGGGTTCTAGAGCAAGTGAAAAAAGGATAGATCCCATTTTCCTCTGCTGCATTAGAATCTAATTTCCCTGTATTAAATACTACGACTTCACCTAATGTTTTTTCAGTCCATTTTTTTGAATTAGAAACAGGATCGCCAAACATATCAATAAAGGTGGCTTGTAAAAGCTGATCTAACTTTTCAATCGCTTGCTGACGTTTTTGGCGTAGCTCATCCGCTTGATCTAAAATAGACGCAATTCGGCGTTGTTCTGCAAGTGGTGGGAGGGCTATTTTAATTTTAGCAACAAAAGCAGGTCTAGCTCGTAATAATGAGCCACCAACACCTGAGACGGTAGCCATAAACTGCTTGTTAAACGTGTCTGAAATCAATACATGCTTTAAGTAATCTGGATATATTTTATCACTACGAAATATGATCCATTCACCTGAAGCAATTTGTCGATAATCGCCCTTTGGACAAACAACAGAAGCTCTACGAATATGAGGAACGATTTTTGAAATCATGACATCATTTTCTTGAACTAACTGTTTTGATGATCCAATTTCAGAACCTTTTACAATATCAGGAGTTCCTTTGTCAAAAGCAGGAATACTATGTAATTCAAAAGTTTCATCAGGGAACTTAGAAGGATCAACAGAACCATTGCGCTTTAGCATTAAGTCACCAATTTCAATCATTGGATAACTCATTTCAACATCTCCTTAAGCGTAGCCATTCCTTTTAAAATATCCTGCTCAAGCAGTTCTAAATCCGCCAAAATTTTACTTGGTGCTTCATATTCCACTTGCTCATATACCACTTCTTTATAACGGTTAATCGACAAGTCATAACCATTGGCAGCAATATCAGCTTTACCCACCATAAAGCTTTGCTCTGTGGCTTTACGACCTTTTTCACCCTCTAAATTTTTAAAACGAGCAATAATGTCAGGAATGTTGTTATTTTCATGCTTAGATGCATCTAGCTCGTTACGCTTATCATCAAGCGAATAACCATCCGCCTGCATATCATAAAACCAAACTTTGTCCGTACCGCCAGACATGGTTTTGGTGAAAATCATAATGGCAGTTGAAACCCCTGCATACGGCTTAAACACACCAGATGGCATCGAAATTATGGCTTCTAGTTTTTGCTCTTCCACAATCTTTTGACGTAAATCTTTATGCGCTTTAGATGAACCAAATAACACACCATCAGGCACAATCACCGCAGCACGACCGCCAGTTTTTAACAAACGTAAAAACAAGGCTAAAAACAGTAATTCAGTCTTTTTGGTTTTAACCACCGCTTGAATATTCTTCGCACAGCTTTCATTGTCCAAACTGCCTGCAAATGGCGGATTGGCTAAAATCAAACTGTATTTTTCAGCAATATGTGAATGCGCTTCACTTAAAGAATCACGGTTTTCAATACTTGGGTTTTCTACACCGTGTAGCATCATGTTCATCGAACCAATACGAAGCATGGTGCTGTCAAAGTCATAACCAAAGAAGGTTTCTTCGCTAAAACGTTTAGCCGCTTCAGGGTTGGCAAAAATCTCAGTGCTATGATGATCGTTTAAATATTCACTTGCTGCAACGAGAAAGCCTGCTGTACCACAAGCAGGGTCACAGATCGTATCGGTTGGTTTAGGCTGCATCAGCTCGACAATCATCTTGATGATATGGCGAGGAGTACGGAACTGACCGTTTTGACCTGCTGAGGCAATTTTACCGAGCATATATTCGTAAATATCGCCTTTGGTATCTTTGTCATCCATAGGTACATCGGCAACCAAATCCACCACTTTGGTTAAAAGCGCAGGCGTAGGAATGGTAAAACGAGCATCCTTCATGTGATGGCTATAGGTGGTTTCGTCTTCTGCACCTAAGTTTTTGATGAAAGGAAAGACTTCATTGGCAACAGTGTTATATAACGTTGCAGCATCACCCAAAGTAATGAACTTCGACCAACGCAAATGATCTTGTTCAGCGGTGAAAATAGGTTGCTCAACTTCTCTTTTTAAACGGTTGGCTTTCTTTTCTTTAGTGATCTGAATTTCATCAAGTCGGCGAATAAACAGCAAATAAGTCATTTGCTCCATGACTTCTAAAGGATTGGAAATACCACCACTCCAAAATGCGTTCCAAATCTGGTCAATTTTGCTTTTAATTTCGCCTGTAATCACGTAGATGACTCTCAAATTTCTTTGAGGTCTATTGTGTTGGATTTGAAAGGGAAAAGCTATGAGGAAATAATAAGATGCGACAAGGGTTGGCGTTTGATTTAGGTTGCAGTCTATAGCTCTAGTTTTTTTTCTACGAGTGTATAAACTTCATTTTTTACAAGTATTTGATTGAACTTACATCCAGCAAGCTGAATATTTTCTATAGCACTCAATATAGCAATATCAATGTTTTCCGCTGCTCTCATAAATTCTAAATAAAGATTATCATTAATCGAACATAGTAAGGCATCACCACAACCTGATTCAAATAAACGGTCTTCGACACACTTATCCGTAGTATTTAAATCAGTAACATAAATTGTAAAATCGAATTTTTTATGGATGTCCATGATTAAATCCTCAATAATCTGGTTTTTAAATAAAATTGCTTTTAGGCTCATGGTTAGCGTTGGATGAGCTCAACAAATTGTAGACAAGCCACTAAACCATTCATGGTTTCAATTTGTTCAAGGGGAATTCCGCCTGTTACTTGATTTCTAGAGCTAAGAAATAGTTGAATCGTTTCCTGATCACCACCACTTAAATTATATAAAGCTTTAAATAAGCGTATAATTAATAATGCTCTTTCTCCTTGTTGTGAGAAAGGGTCAAGTTGACCTTCTGATCTTAATTTATGTATTTCTAGTTCAGATATACCTAAAATCATAGCTAGTTGAGTTTGAGAAAGATTGAGCTGTTCAGATGCTTTGAAAAATGCTTTTGCTAAAATTCTTTTTTGATCCAATGATTGCCTAGATGATGGTGTATTCATATCAATAACTCATAGCACATTTGCTTTTTCATTTTGCTGGTAAGCGTATAGCTCCAGTAACATAAATTGTAAAATCAAACATTTTACGTCCATAATTAAATCTGCAATTATCTGATTTTAAAATAAGATTGTTTCTTAGCTCATGTCTAGACTAAACTAAATATTTGCCAATGCACATACGGTTAGAATGCTATGTCCTATCAACCTAAAGTCATTATTTCTGATGCTTTTGGAACACTGGTAAAAATCGATCTCCATATCGTAAGTTAATGAAATGGTTGAGAGACAATGGAAGAAAGCCAAACATGCAAGATGCCAGAATCATCATGTCCCATGCTGTAACTATTGAAAAGTTAGCTCTACATTTTGGTCATGTCATACCAATACAACTTTTGGATGAAATAAATGATGATCTTCAGTTTGAACTCAATACAATTGAATTATACAAAGATACGATTTCTACGCTTCAAAACTTAAAAAATAAGGGCTTTAAAATCGCACTGTGCTCCAATTTAGCTATGCCTTACGGTGACAAACTTAAAACACTGCTAGCAAATCATTTTGATGCCATTTTTTTAGTTATGAACTCGGTTATATAAAACCTGAACAACAGATTTATGAAGTTATTCAAGCTCAATTTGGCTGTGAAATGTCGGAAATACTATTCATTGGAGATCATCCAATTTTAGATGTAAAAATGCCTATTTCTCTAGGAATGTCGGCAAAATTAATAGAAAGAAATCGTTCGCAAAACCTTATGGATGTATTGCAAAATTTACTAACAGCACCACATGAATGATCATTGGTTCAAATCAACAAAATTTCAGATAGTTATAGCGTTATGGCAGTAACTCCTTCGCATTCACTTCGAGAGCCTTAGCAATTTCATAAAGTTTGCATACAGTAATATTAACCTCTCCACGTTCTATTCGCCCTAAATAACTACGATCAATTTCACAAACGTGAGCAAGGGATTCCTGACTAATCGACTTTTCTTTTCGAAGTGTGCGTATATTTTGTCCTAATGATTTAGATAACTCTGACATTTAGCTCTTTCGCCTAAAAGACAGACTATTAAATTTTGATGCTTACAACTCCACGGACTATAATCCTCATTTTGAAAATTATTTATGATGTCTTCCTACTTACCATTAGGTCTCGAATTTCTCTCAATTTTTGAAAAAAATAAAATTGTAGATTGGCAAGCAAAACATTTTTGGGAAAAAATGCCATTTGATGGTGAATATAATAAAAATATATTTAAAGCTAAGATGTACCGTGGGTTAAATATTTTAGTCCAACATAAATATTTAGAAAAAAGAAAATCATTAAATAATAAAAATGTATATCTCTATACGGGTACGAGTAATATCGAATATTTGATTAATTATCAATACAATAAAGAAATGCAAATTCAATTAGATAAACAAGTATTTGATATTAAAAGCAATATCAAAATTCATGAATATAAGTTGAATTATGTTAATGAGCTTATATCTGAAAAGATCTTGGCAGAAAGACATGTATCAAAATATAAGAAAGAGTTACATAAACAGCTTTTTGAACTTAACTTAAAACTAGATGTCATACATTCAATTTTAAATCAATACAAACTATAACAGCTTATAAATATCGACATAACAAAAAAATATATTTAGTTATTTCAATAATTTAGTTGAAATTAGAGCTTGACTAGCACTCACTTTTTATTCTAAATTTCACTCAAATTTAGTCAGTTTTAGTCACGTATGATCAAGTCTATTCAGGAAGTAAAAGAAGATTTTTCTTCAGCAGGGATCTCGATCGCTGAATGGGCGAGAGATAATCAATTTTCTCCAGATTTAGTCTATAGGATTTTCAAAAACAATAAGATACCGAAACGTGGGGAAAGCCATAAAATCGCTGTGAAGTTAGGAATTAAGGAGCAAAAAGATATGAAATAAAAGATAAGTTTATATTTTTTATGCAGAAAGTATAAAGACCCATGCGTCAACATGAGTCTTTATAAATTTGTCTTTAACTTGCACGTCCAAGACAAATTTATTCTAAAAGACATTGGTTATATTATCAATGTCTAGGGTACTTTCTGCTGTGTATTTTCCTAAATTTATATTTTTAATGGATAAAACATGCAGATTGTAAAAATCATTGCAAAAGTCGTAGATGATAATTCAGGTATTTTTACTGAGATTCCTGTATTACTTGATCAATATAAAGAACCGATTAAACCTTTGGTTGAATATGCTTTGAAGTTAAAGCGAGATGGCATAAGACCATCAACAACCAATAAATTTATCAAAGCAGCTCAACTTTTACTTGAATATATGGCAGCGAATGTCGGTGCTTTTTCTTCACCACAAGCCTTATTTGAGAGTTTTAGTAGTCGATTATATACAGGTACTATTGGAGATGACGGATTAGATCCGTCTGGTTTGTATTGGCTACCTTGCAGTAAACAAGTCGCCAGATCGCACATTAATGCTTTGAATAAAATGACGGATTGGTTTGCCGAAAAACAGGGATCAATGTCAATAAACCCAATTGTAGAGGCTGATAGTTTAACACAACGTCTTAACTACGCTGCTTGGTTTCGCAAGAATCAGCATAACTTCCTTGGTCACATCAAAGATAAGCATATTAATTCAACCGTCCGATATGCCCGTAGCATTCAAGGTAAACGTCCATTGGGTAAACAATCACAAGACGCTATCGAATTCCCTGAACGATATTTTAATTCTTTTTATTTTAATGGATTAGGTGGAGCATCAGATCGCAGGGTTGTACTTCGTGATCAATTAATATTATTGCTCATGCATGGCGGTGGTTTACGAGAATCTGAAGCTTTGCATTTGTGGCTTGAAGATGTCCTTATTGACCCATCCAATTTAAATAATGTGAAGGTTCGTATTTACCATCCAGAAGATGGCAAAGCTCCGAACAATTGGCGTGGGAGCTCAGGAAAGACAACTCGTGCAGCCTTTCTCAAAGAACTATATGCACTATCTCCTCGTACTGACCTTATGGGTAAAAAGCATGTAGGTTGGAAAAGCCGAGTGACTGACAGCAAAGATGGATATTTGGAAGTTCATTGGTTTCCGACTGTCTTTGGTGAAGTATTTGCCAAGCTTTGGCAAGACTACACTCGATTTCTGACTGCTGTTGAGCGCAATCACCCTTATGCTTTTGTAAGTTTCCACCATAAACATCTAGGACATCCTTACACACTTAATGCATTCAATCACAATTATCATCAAGCTTTAAAACGTATAGGGTTGAAACCCTGTAAAGCTGATGGACTTTCACCTCATTCCCATCGACATAGCTATGGAAGACGCTTACGGAGAGCTGGTGTAGACGAAATTGTGATTAAGAAGTGTTTACATCATGCTTCATTAGCATCACAGATGGCCTATACCACTCCATCAATAAAAGAAGTTACTGCTAGTCTAAATGCTGCAACATTTCGACTTCTAAATCCAGCAGAACCTATAGAGCAAGTGGGTACGCCTAGTTGGGCTGTATTAACTGAACATGGATTTAATGATATTGATCCAGATGGTTTATTTACAGGGAAAAATCCAAAATAGGAAAATATCATGGCTAAAATAACAACGGTAAAAAGAAAAAAATATGATGGTCGTAAATCTGATCTAACATTACTATGGCTTGTAAAAAATCACGGTAAAGAATGGGAAATATGGCGACAATTAGCTGAGGAGTGGATAACCAAACAAGATGAAGGAACAGCAGAGAAATTAGATGCTTTATGCATTTTTTTTGATATTTATCTTGCCCATACAATGCCGTTCACATCTAATGTTCTTAATTTTTTCACTGGCAAAAACGGTTGGAAAGCTTCAACCGATGAGTTTAAGCGAATTCTACTAATAAGTACGAACAAGTCTGATAATAAAAATACAGCAAAGCTAATAAATTATACAAAATTATTTATTGATTGGGTGCTTGATACGCATTTCAGTCAGAAAGATGATAATGGCAATTCTCTTCGTTTGTATGTCAATCCTTTTACAAAAGTAAAAAGTAGATTTCACAATACTGAAACGATGCATAATCCACTACCGTATCGTTATATTTGTGATTTGCGCAATATACTTTGTCCACAATCACGTGGAAGTTTTTCAGATTGGTTGTGGGCACAACAACAAACAGGTCAAGGTATAACTCAAAGTGGTCATTGGTTTGAAGTTGATAAAAGTCTAATTGATAAAAACGACAAAGATTGTGTATGGCGCACTAAAAAAGTAACTCGTAAAGGTCGAATTACTACCATTCATCAAATCTGGTCACCTGTAGCTAGTATGCTACTGTTTATTAAACTACATTTACCTTTACGCACCTATCAAGTACGTATGCTTGATTCAGGTGAGGCAGATACGATGCGATATGAAAATGGAAACTGGGTTAAAAATTCACATACTTTCGCTCTCAATTCTTATAGTAAAGGGGTATTTCGGCAATTCAAAGATAATGCAACAGGAACTGAATCAACTGGGTTATATATCAGTACCAATAAAACTGCAGATCAGAACAAGGAGGAGTTTGAGCGTGGTTATGAAATACCATGGCAGCATGAAGATGTATTGTATTGGCTTGAAAAATTGCGAAACTGGCAGGAAAAATATAACCCTATATATAAATCAGTAGATTGCACAACATTAGAGGGAAAGCATACAAGCCGAATTAAGTCAAAAACATCATTAAGTGCAATGGGTCATTCTTGTTTTTTATTTCGAGATGCATCAGCAAAGTTGAAAGATGATAAAACCAAGCCAATCATCGAAACACCGATCTTAACGCTTTGGTATAAGTTACTTCAACAACTCGAAAAAAATCTTTTAGTTACTGGAGAAACATTATCTGACGGCACAAAACTTCGTTTAGTACATGATTATAAGCTAGATCATCATAAAACAAAGACTAAAACTGAGTTCCCTTTACATAGTCTACGTGTATCTCTCATCACCAGCTACATTATAGATGCGAAACTACCGATACCTGTGGTATCAAAGCTCTTGGCTGGTCATTCACGCATTATTATGACGGTTTATTACACTAAACTTACACCTGTAGTAATGAAGGATAAAATGACAGAAGCTGAGCGTCTACTTGATAGCAAGTCACAAGATAATCTTCGTTTATTTCTTAAAGATGCGGAAATGCGTCAAATTAAATGCAAAACGGCATATCAGAATGATAAAGCCATTGAGGTGGCATTGGTTAATCGAAATCCTTTAGGTTGGGAAAATCGACATCATGGACTATGTTTAGTTGGTGGTAATACTGTTCGTTCAGATGAATGTAAATCTGTAGCTGGCTGCTGGAATGGTGGGATTTTACTTAAAGACTCAGCTCATCCATCTAGCCGAATTTATGATTCTGTGCCTCATGGTTTAGAAAATTGTGTCCGTTGTCGATGGTTTATTACAGATGCCCGTTACCTTCCTGCACTTTGTGCTCACCTTAATTTTATGAGCTATAAAGCCCATGAAGCCGCCAATTTAGCTGTAAATTTAGAGAATGAGATTGAGGTTATGGAAGAACTTAAATATAAAGCTGAAAATGAAAGCAAGCTATTTACCCAACACAATGAATTACAAGCATTTCGACGCAGATATGAAAAGCAATTGGTTGAAGCTGATGAATACACAAAAGACTGGATTGCGACTTTCAAATTAATACGTCGTCTCATTGAAATTGAACAAGCTCGGGCTGAAATGGATACTAGTAATAAACTCATTGCTGTTGGTTCTGAAAATGACATAAAAGTCGGTTTTATCGAAACTAACTCTGAGTTACTACAACTTTCTTTACTTTGTGAGGATGCCGAGTTCTATCCCGATATACTTGATGATATTAAAAAAACACCAGCAATTCAAAACAGAACACAAAATCTTAGTCGATTAATGATGTGTAAGGGCTATAGTCCCCAACTCTTGATGTTAGATCAAGAGCAACAACTTATTTCAGCGAACGCGATGATGCGTCAAATGGCTTTACAAGCCAATCCAACAAATAAATTGGATGGATATACACAAGTCACAAATTACCTAGAGCTAGGGCATTTCATGCAAGATAGCAAATTACTTGATGCTGGTATGGAGATATTAAAAAATAATATTAATCAACCTATTTTAAAGCTAACGCCTCATGGCTTAAAACCAAAGGATATGTCATGAGTGTTGATATTAATTTAATTTTAGAAAATCTTAAATTTGGAAAGAGTCAGAGAACTCAAGACTCACTAGATAAGCTCAATATTTTATTGGAAACTCGCTTTAATGCAAAAGAGAAAGATTATTCTATTGCTACAATTGGTAGAACCTCAAAAGCTAATGGAGGTATCAGCGAGGTAAGTATTCGCAATAAAACTGGTGAACATTTTCGTATACTGATTGAGGCTTGGGCAACCAAAGCAAATACCAGTATGAAAAAGCCTCCTGCACCACATTCTCGAAAGAATGAAATACCAACAGACATGGAGCTTTTAAAAAAGCTAGATGATGCTGTGATGAGGGTTGTATTTGGTCAAATAATCGCTGAAAGAAATAAGCTTAAAGCAGAGAATCGTATTCTTAAACAAAATACTGAAGTTGTTGTTGATATGCGTCCTATGCAAAACATTTCTTCAGATCAAGCACATCAAGGTATACAAGTCTTATCTGCATTAGATAATCTTCTCTTACCAAGTGAAGTTGACGCTTTAAAGGATGCCATTGACGAGAATAAAATATCACAACTCGGTTGGACAGTTTCAGAATATGGTGCTGTAAAAGATGAGTATGAACGACCGCTATTTAAAAGTGGATTTGTGTTAGCTATTCAAAAAATTCTAAATCAATTTTAATCTTGGAAAGGATCACAGCTTTTATATATTTATTTTATACATATATAAAAAGAAAGATGAAATATAACCAACTGATATTAAAGGTTATACTTACATCTTTCTCTCATTTTATACACTTTCTACTAGAAAGAGCTTCGGGCCACCTTAACTATTTTATTTATCGTGATATAACCAATAATAACCTGCATAACACGCCGCCATAAAGATCAGACAGCCAATAAAGCCTGAAAGCATTTCAGGATCTGCAGCCATACTTAAACCTGTTGCGGTACAGCAGACAAAGCCAAGAATTGGAACCAGTGGGAACCATGGTGTACGGAATTTAAGCTCTGACACGCTATGACCTTGTTTCAGCCATTGGCGACGGAAGTTAAATTGACTCCAACAAATACTCATCCACACGATCACCATGGTGAAAGCGGCAACCCCCATCAAGTTCTTGAAGATCACATCTGCGCCAAATTGTTCTGACAATAGACCTGGTAAACCACCGATCATAGTGACCAATACAGCAATATAAGGCACACCAGTTTTGCTTAATTTGCCGAAAGCACGTGGTAATTGTTTTTGTGCGGACAGCGCCCACATCATACGTGATGCAGCATATAAACCAGAGTTAGCTGTAGACAGTAAAGCCGTAATAATGACGAAACGAATTAAGTCTTCTGCATAGGGAATGCCCATCAGGTTAAATACGGAAACGAATGGGCTACTACTTAAGCCGCCATGTCCACCAACATTTAAACCTGCATCGGTATAGGTCAACAGGGAACTGATGACGATAATAGTGCCGACAAAGAAAATGATTAAGCGCCATACCGCAGCATGAATGGCTTTAGGCACATTCTTTTCAGGGTTTTCAGTTTCACCTGCAGCGATACCAATCATCTCCGTACCATTAAAGGCAAAGTTCACGATCAATAGCGTGGCAAACAGAGGGAACAAACCATTTGGCAGCCAACCATGTTCTGTCAAATTGTGGAACATTGGAGCTGATTCATAGCCTTGGAAAGGTACGAAACCAAAGATGCAGGCAAAACCAAGGATGATGAAAATCAACACTGTTGCAACTTTCACCATGGATAACCAAAATTCTGACTCTGCGAATGTGCGTGTAGAACTTAGATTAGAAATCATTACACCAGCAGCAAAGATCAGTGTCCATAACCAAATAGAGGTTTGTGGAAACCATTCCTGCATCAAAATAGCCGCCGCAGTAAATTCTGTACCTAAGGTGGCAGACCAGCCCAACCAGTACATCCAAGACACCATATAGCCGGTACCCGGGCCAATATAATTAGTCGCAAAAGCACCAAAAGAGCCAGAAACAGGTAAATGTACGGCAAGTTCACCCAAACAGAGCATGACCATGTAGGCAATCAAACCGCCAATAATATAGGCAAGAACAGCGCCTAAAGGCCCAGCTTGTGAAATAACTTCACCTGAACCCATAAACAAACCAGTACCAATTGCACCACCAAGTGAGAGCATCACAAGGTGTCGAGTCGTCATCGCACGTTTAAGCGATGGACTTTTACCTTCAGCAGACGAGTGTTGCGAAGGTTCAGAGGGAGATTGCATAGTGAAAAGAAAATTGAATGAAAGGTATATTTTATGATTGAATGCAGTGAAATGATTGATAAATCGAATTTTTCTTATAATGTAATAATACTGATCTAAAATTTAAATCTTTAGCACTGACCATTGGATTAATGGTCAGGAGTTTGATACTCAGCTTCAGAAGTTGCAGGTACTTGAGTTTGTTCAGCTACAGGGGCTTTGTTGTCATCGCGGCTCACAATATACAGATAGAGTGCAGATGGAAATAATATGGCTAAAACCAAGAGCAACTTTTTAAACATAGGGTATTCTTACATCAAAATAGATCAAGCTGAAGTATAAACAAAACCAGTCAGGCTGTAATTAATTAAAGTTTACGGTTTTTCTGTTCTAGATTGGACAGGATGACTTGGTAGGTGTCAGGGTAGTGTTGTTTAAGGTTCCGTTGTTGCATGATTGTGATGGTTGAAGCATTTGGCTCGACACCCAGTTTTAAAATTTTTTGGGTTAAAGCGAGTTGAGGGGAGCGACCATCAAAATGTGTATTTAGTAAGTTACCATCGGTATATTTTACTGTGAGTCCGATATTCAGGAGATAATCAAAAACATCAGGCAAACCAAAACCGGCAGCTTTGTAGAGTAAATTATATGTTTCTGCACGATAGCCACGGCCGTATGTTTGATGTGTTTTTTCAGGCTTAGGCCGTGTTTTTTATATTCTTTATTATTTGATGATGTTGGATCTTCAAACTCTGCAGCTTCTTCTTCATCGGTAAAATGATAACGTGACCAATCACTTTCCGTGTAGTCGTAAGTAAGGGAGCCGTGGATTTTGCCAATTTCAGTATTTGGGGCACAAGTTTCAGCATTAACTACACCACCTGTAAATTCGCCGTATGCTGCAGAAACATTACTATCGATCAATTCTAATTTACAAATTAAATCGGTATTTAGGGCCATCCCTTGTGAGCCACCATCAAGCTTGCCTGAATAGGAGTCGCCACTTGCCAGAGGGTCAATGTTATTGGTGGTATTGACGCCGTTAATTACAAATTTATTTCGGTAAGTTTGCGCGCCATTAATAGAAATCTCGGATGATCGTAGCTCAGCCTGTGAATCTGCAGAACGTTGTTCACGGCTAAACTGCACATTTGGATTAACTTTTAAAAAGTCTGTGATATTTTTCGAGCTATTCGGCGTTTTTTCTAAATCTTCTTTGGTGTAGACGGTTTTACCTACTTCTTGTTTGGCTTTGACTTCAACTTCAATCGGCGTCATTTTGAGGTTATTGCTTTGAATAACTTGAGTTGAATCAATTTCATTGGCATAAGCTTGAGATGCTAAAGCAGTCAAAATTGCGATATTAAGAGGAGAATAGGCAAAGCGCATGGCTGTCAATAATTATGCAGATAAAAACGATAGCGATTATCATTAACTTTACAAAAATAATCAATAGAAATGAGAATTATTTGCAATAGGTGTTTTTTTAATACACAGCGATTTCAGTGAATGAAAATTTTAACTAATCAGTAGAGGTGGTGATGTGTATTCAATAGACTTGAATATTCAGCTTGGAGAAAGTCTGAATAAAAATTGGCGTCCCTACGGGGATTCGAACCCCGGTTACCGCCGTGAAAGGGCGATGTCCTAGGCCTCTAGACGATAGGGACGTTTAGAAGATGGCGGTATCTTATTGATCCGCCATCATAGTGTCAAGTAGGCGAGGGCCGAGTTTGTTCAAAATATAACAGAACAGTTCTGCGGTCTTCTGAGTATCGTAAAGTGCAGAGTGTGCTTCTTTACCATCAAACTCAATACCTGCTTGAATACATGATTTTGCCAGCACAGTTTGTCCAAACATTACAGCGCTCAAAGTCACTGTATCGAATACGGAAAAACTATGGAAAGGATTTTGATTTTTTGTCCCTGTACGTGCAATAGCTGCCTGTACAAACCCTAAATCAAAATGGGCATTGTGACCAACTAAAACAGCATGAGTGCAGTTTTGTTGACGACGTACTTCATTCACTGACTTAAAAATACGTTTTAATGCTGATTTCTCATCTTCAGCCATGGCCATACGCATCGGATTAAATGGATCTACACCAATAAAATCCAGTGAACGACGGTCAAGGTTGGCACCTTCAAACGGATTGATATGTGCATGGTGGGCTTCACCCGGTACAAAATTACCTTCTGCATCATACACAATAGGAATAGCTGCTATTTCCAGTAAGGCATCGGTCTGTGAATTAAAACCTGCTGTTTCGACATCGACTACAACAGGTAAGAATCCACGGAAACGTTGACCAATGACTGGTCGAGTTTCATCTGTCACACTTTTCTCCATTGGATGGTCTTACCCGCATACAACGGAATAATTTTTTCGCCATCCAAGTAGTCTAAACTTTCAGGGATCACTTGATCTTCTTTTACCAAGGTAATGGTATTGGTATTTCGAGGGAGTCCGTAGAAGTCTGCACCAAAGTGGCTTGCAAAACCTTCTAAACGGTCGATTTTACCGACTTGATCAAATGCTTGAGCGTATAGCTCAATTGCTGTTGGTGCACTATAACATCCTGCACAGCCACATGCATTTTCTTTAGCATTTTTTGAGTGCGGCGCACTGTCTGTACCTAAGAAAAATTTAGGGTTCGCACTGGTCGCGACTTCGAGCAAAGTTTGCTGATGGGTTTGACGTTTTAAAATCGGTAAGCAATAGAAATGCGGTTTAATACCACCCACCAACATATCATTACGGTTAAATAATAAATGTTGTGGTGTGATTGTCGCAGCGACATTACGGTCTTGTTCTAATACAAAATGCGCAGCTTCACTGGTGGTGATGTGTTCTAGTACCAATTTTAATTTAGGGAACTGTTTTAACAGTGGAGATAGCACTTCATCTAGGAAACGTTTTTCACGGTCAAAAATATCGACATGGTTATGCGTCACTTCACCATGTAACAGTAATGGTACTTGGTGTTCTTCGAGCTGCTCAATCACACCATATACTTTACTAATGTCACTGACACCACTGTCCGAGTTCGTGGTTGCACCTGCTGGATAGAGCTTAATGGCATTAACATGCTCAGATTCTTTAATTTTTTTAACTTCACTTGCAGGTGTGTTGTCTGTGAAATAGAGCACCATGCGCGGGTCAAAGTGAACGCCTTCAGGAACATGTGCCATGATACGTTCACGGTATGCATTTGCTTCTTCAACGGTTTTTACCGGTGGTACGGTGTTTGGCATACAAATCGCGCGAGAGAATTGTTGTGCTAAATCAGGAACTGTACGCTTTAGGGCTAGACCGTCACGTAAATGTGCATGCCAATCATCTGGCTGAAGAAGAGTAATCGTATTCACAGCGATTCCAAGCTTGGAAATAAAACAAATGATAATGCAAATAATGTGAAAATGGTAACGAGATTTATGTACAAATGACTGAACAGATATAAATAAAGAATAAAAACTGTGGTATTTTTAAATGACTAAAAAAATTAGATAAATGCTTGGAAATGGAATACAAGTATAACCTTGCAAAGTTGCAATACGATAAAGAAAAAATAGAGGAACTGATTACACGGCAAACTCGTCGTGTAGGGGAAATGTTTCCTAAAAAACTGGAAACTCAATTTTGGACTTTAAGTCTCGATCGTGCACAAACCAACATACGTCATTTTTTTTGGATGGGAGTGTTGATCTACTTTGTGCTCACGATGCTGATCATTCCCGGAGATTACTGGATAATTAATCAACAGCATTTTGTGCATGATTTTATTCGTTGTTTGCTTGGTCAGCTCAATGGTGCGCTGTGTCTTTTGGCTTTATATACCTTTGCCCGTTACGACCGTCTGAAGCCTTATTTTTCACATGCCAGTATGTTTGTAGTGTTTTGGGCTGTTATTTCAATGTCTTGGCTCACCATGACCGTGTATACCGAAGCACTTAAACATCAGGCCATGATGATCCTTTGTATGATTTACATCTTGAGCTATATTTTGACGGGGGTAAAACCGGTCCAAATGTTGATGTCTGGATTGTTGGCTGCTGTGGTCACCATGTTGATGCTTTTTTCATTAGAAGTGAAATTTGATGTGATGGTGTTGGGGCGTGTACTGATTGGAAGCTGTGTATTGGGTTTTGCAATCAGTAAGATGCTCTGTGCGCGTGAACGGATGATATTTTTGAATATGCTGCGCGCGGATATTAGTGAAAAAATCCATCGTATTCATACCACAGAGCTTTTACATTTAAGTCAGCATGATGAATTAACCAAGATTTCAAACCGACGTACTTTTGATGAAATGCTTGATACCTTTTATGAGCAATCTCGACGTAATAACACCTCGCTTGCTGTGCTATTTATCGATGTTGATCATTTTAAAAACTATAACGATTTCTACGGTCATCAAAAAGGCGATGATGTAATTTCAACCATTGCCAAAACCATTAAAAATGCCATTCGACATATGGATTTTGTAGCGCGATATGGTGGTGAAGAATTTGTGGTTTTATTGCCTGAAACCGATGCGCATGGTGCTTATGCGGTAGCGTCAAATATTTATAAAGCAATCGATCGTTTAGAAATTCCACATGCCAAATCACAGGTTTCAAATCACGTCACTATTAGTTTGGGTATTACGGTATATCGTGCTGAAAATATGACGAAGGATGAACTGTTAAATATTGCCGATCAGGCGTTGTATCGTGCGAAACAATTAGGCCGGAATCAAATTTACTATCAGTCGATTCGTTCAGCACATGTGGCTTAATGTTTAATAAAATTGAGAACTTCTCTGAAATCGGCAATAAAAAACCGCGCAAAATGCGCGGTTTTTTATGACTCAACAAATCTTATTTGTTTTTGTCTTTTAATTGAGGCACTGCAGAACCTGTACCTACTGCAAGTAAGCCAGAGTTTGTGTAGATACCTAATTTAGCGCGAGTATCTGTGATATCCAGGTTACGCATAGTCAATTGACCGATACGGTCAGCAGGACTAAACATAGAGTCACCTTTCTCCATAGTTAAACGCTCAGCTTCATAAGTGAGGTTAGGAGATTCAGTGTTTAGAATAGTGTAGTCATTACCACGACGAAGTTCTAAAGTCACAGTACCAGTGATTGCTTTAGCAACCCAACGCTGCGCAGTTTCACGAAGCATTAATGATTGAGAATCGAACCAACGACCTTGGTAAAGAAGACGACCTAAACGCAGACCGTTAATACGGTATTGTTCGATGGTGTCTTCGTTATGAATACCAGTCACTAAACGTTCATAAGCGATATGAAGAAGTGCCATACCCGGAGCTTCGTAGATACCACGAGATTTTGCTTCAATGATACGGTTTTCGATTTGGTCAGACATACCTAGACCATGACGACCACCGATACGGTTAGCTTCAAGAATGAACTCAACTGGGTTTTCGATGCGTTTGCCATTTAATGCAACAGGGAAGCCTTCTTCGAAAGTTACAGAAACTTCTTCAGCTTTTACTTCTACGTCATCTTTCCAGAACGCAACGCCCATGATTGGGTCTACGATTTTGATACCCGCATTAAGGTATTCAAGATCTTTTGCTTCGTGAGTCGCACCTAACATGTTTGAGTCAGTTGAGTACGCTTTCTCTTTTGACATTTTGTAGTCAAAACCATTGTCGATCAGGAACTGTGACATTTCTGCACGGCCGCCTAGCTCGTCAATGAAAGTTTGGTCTAACCAAGGTTTGTAAATTTTTAGCGATGGGTTAGTCAACAGACCATAACGATAGAAACGTTCAATGTCGTTACCTTTATAAGTCGAACCGTCACCCCAGATGTTTACGTCATCTTCTTTCATTGCGGTTACAAGCATCGTACCTGTAACTGCACGACCAAGAGGAGTCGTGTTGAAATAAGGCATACCACCAGTTGAAATGTGGAAAGCGCCACATTGAATAGCCGCAATACCTTCTAAAGCAAGTTGTAAACGACAATCAACTAAGCGAGCTTTAACTGCGCCATACGCCTCCGCTTTTTTTGGAATCGCATCGTAGTCGTCTTCATCAGGTTGACCTAAGTTTGCTGTGTAAGCATAAGGTTCTGCACCTTTTTGTTTCATCCACAAAAGCGCAGCTGAAGTATCTAGACCACCAGAGAAGGCAATACCAACTTTTTTGCCAACTGGGACATTCTGCAAGATAGTTGCATTATCAGTCATTGTTAATCCTAACGATATAAATATAGGCACCGAGAATGGGTGGCCTGAAAGAATACATATATGTGCCCGATTGTAGCACTTTTCTGCAGGGTTTTTCTAAAAAATCATGAGATACAAGCGATGAGGTAGAAAAAAATGATCGTTGAAATCTATTGATGAATACTTCATCCAGTTTTTGCGGGCGGAAAAGGCATTTTCTGAAAGAAATAGGTTGCACATATAAAGAAATCTATTTGATTTAAATAAATGGTCATACCAATATGGTGTTGATTTGGTTTTTATACTTTTCATTGAAATGAGACTGAGGTCAAACAAAGCGTGGTTATTAGACTAAAGTATATTTTATAAAGTTTAGTTGTAAATAATAAATACAAAACAGATATTTAAAAGTTGATATGGAGGTTTTTAAACGGAAAAATAATGTTTTTGTATTTTATATTGGTCATACCAAAAACAAGAAAAGCTTGAATGATTGAGTTGAAATAATTAAAAATTGCGGAGTATTTCAGCAATAGTATGAGTTTTTATGTCTTTGATTTTTATATTGGTCATACCAATGTGAAAAGACCACATGCTGATATTGCTCAATAATTAAATCTTAGTAAGCATTTCAAGGAGATGACAATGCTTCAATGGCAGCAAATATATGACCCAATGGGGAATATATGGATATCAAGTTTAATTGCGCTCATTCCGATTATCTTTTTTTTCTTGGCGCTTGCTGTATTTCGTTTAAAAGGCAGTGTGGCAGGTACGATCACCGTTGTACTGGCACTTTTGGTGTCTTTATTTGCCTATGACATGCCTGCGCTTATGGCATTGGCTTCGATGGTCTATGGTTTCTTCTATGGTTTATGGCCAATTGCATGGATCATTATTGGTGCGGTGTTCCTGTATAAAATTTCAGTCAAAACAGGGCAGTTTGACATCATCCGTTCTTCGATTCTTTCCATTACTGAAGATCAACGATTACAGATGCTGTTAGTTGGCTTTGCTTTCGGTACTTTCCTCGAAGGTGCGGCGGGCTTTGGTGCCCCTGTGGCGATTACTGCAGCACTATTGGTAGGTTTAGGCTTTAAGCCTTTATATGCGGCAGGTCTTTGTCTGATCGTAAATACAGCGCCAGTGGCTTTTGGTGCGATGGGTATTCCAATTATCGTTGCTGGGCAAGTGTCTGGTGTTGATACGATGGAAATCAGTCAGATGGTTGGTCGACAGTTGCCATTTATGGTACCGATTGTACTGTTTTGGATTATGGCGATTATGGATGGTTGGCGCGGTGTGAAGGAAACTTGGCCTGCAGTTGTGGTTGGCGCGAGTAGCTTTGCGATTGCACAGTACCTAACGTCGAACTTTGTCGGTCCTGAATTACCAGATATTACTGCGGCGATTGCGTCTTTAGTGTCATTAACGATTTTATTTAAATATTGGCAGCCTAAACATATTTTCCGCTTTGCAGATCAAGATGCGGCGATGAGTGAAGATGTTGCTGCACAAAAACAGCAAAAATATAGCTTGGGTCAAATTGCAAAAGCATGGTCGCCATTTGCGATCTTAACGGTGATGGTTACGATCTGGAGTATTAAACCGTTTAAAGATTTATTTACTAAAGACGGTGCCTTACATGATTTGGTTATTTCGATCAAAGTGCCATTTTTACATCAATTGGTTCAAAAGATGCCGCCAGTCGTACCTGAAATGAAGGACTACGATGCCATCTATAAATTTGATTGGTTTTCGGCAACAGGTACAGCAATTGTCATTGCTGCGATCATTACCATTATTTTCTTAAAAATGAAGCCGAAAGACGCGATTGTGACCTTTGGTGAAACCATTAATGAATTAAAAATTCCAATTTATTCGATTGGGATGGTGTTGTCTTTTGCTTTTATCGCCAACTATTCAGGTATGTCTTCGACCTTGGCTTTGGCCCTTGCACATACAGGTCAAGCCTTTACCTTCTTCTCGCCATTTTTAGGATGGCTTGGTGTATTCCTCACGGGTTCAGATACGTCAGCCAATGCGCTATTTGCAGCATTGCAGGCGACTACTGCACAACAAATCGGTGTGCCAGAAGTATTACTCGTTGCTGCTAATACCAGTGGCGGTGTGACAGGGAAAATGATTTCACCACAGTCAATTGCAATTGCATGTGCGGCAGTCGGGTTGGTAGGTAAAGAGTCGGATTTATTCCGTTTTACCGTAAAACACAGTATAACGTTCACAATCATGATGGGGATTTTAATCACCCTACAAGCTTATGTGTTCCCTTGGATGATTCCATAACACGAATTGTGTAACAACGTTAAGGAAAGCAGATGAAAGTCTCTGATAAAACTGTTCAAAGTCTTCGTGTATTGATTGAACAAAGCAATATGCAAGTTGGAGATCGTCTGCCTGCTGAACGGAAATTGTGTGAACAACTTGGCGTCTCACGCACCTCTTTACGCGAAGCGATTTCTCAATTGACCAGCATGGGCGTGTTGGTCAGTAAAGTCGGTGCAGGGACTTTTTTAAAGCAATTACCAGCGACTTGGTCGAGTTATCAAATTGTGCAGCCCATCAGCAGTTTGATTAGTGAAGACCCTGCCTACCGTTTTGATGTGCAAGAGGCGCGCATTATTTTGGAAGGTGGTACTGCATGGTATGCGGCACAACGTGCTACAGCAGAGGACTTGGTACATATCCGACATTATTATGATCAGATCAATCATTTTCAGGCTTTAGGCAATGACGATGAAGCAGCGCGTGCAGATGCCAAATTTCATTTGGCGATTGCTGAAGCTTCACACAATTTAGTGTTGATTCAGATGATGCGTGGTCTATTTGATCTGTTGCAATTTAATGTCGTTTTAGGTCGTCGAAAAGTTTATAGCGAAGCACACCGATTTGATCAATTGCATGATCAGCATTTTCAAGTCATGAATGCAATTGAACGTCGTGATCCTGAAGCTGCACGTAAAGCAGTCTGTGGACACATTGAGTTTGTAGTACAACAGGTGCGCATGATTGATGAAGAAGAAGCTCGTCGTCAGCGCGCCAGTCGATTAAACAGGATATAAGCATGATTATTTCTTCTGCCAATGACTACCGTGAAGCGGCACGTCGTCGTTTACCGCCATTTTTATTTCATTACATCGATGGCGGGGCGTATGCCGAATATACCTTAAAGCGTAATGTAGAAGATTTATCAAAAATAGCGTTGCGTCAACGTGTGCTGAATGACATGTCACAGCTGAGTCTAGAAACCCAACTGTTTAATGAAACCTTATCGATGCCTGTGGCTTTATCACCTGTGGGTTTAACAGGGATGTATGCACGCCGCGGCGAAGTTCAAGCAGCCGTTGCTGCAGATAAAAAGGGCATTCCATTTACGCTGTCTACCGTTTCAGTATGTCCTATTGAAGAGGTGGCGCCAGCGATTCAGCGTCCCATGTGGTTTCAGTTATATGTGCTACGTGACCGTGGCTTTATGAAAAATGCCTTAGAACGTGCCAAAGCTGCAGGCTGTTCAACTCTGGTTTTTACCGTGGATATGCCTGTTCCGGGCGCACGTTACCGTGATGCACACTCGGGGATGAGCGGCCCAAATGCTGCCATGCGCCGCTATATGCAGTCGTGTTTCCACCCACACTGGGCGTGGAATGTGGGTTTATTAGGTCGTCCGCATGACTTAGGGAATATTTCTAAATACTTGGGCAAACCAACAGGTTTAGAAGATTATATCGGCTGGTTGGGTAATAACTTTGACCCATCAATTTCATGGAAAGATCTTGAGTGGATTCGTGAATTTTGGGATGGCCCGATGGTCATTAAAGGAATTTTGGATCCTGAAGATGCCAAAGATGCAGTGCGTTTTGGTGCAGATGGGATTGTGGTTTCAAACCACGGTGGTCGTCAGCTGGATGGCGTTTTATCTTCTGCACGTGCGCTTCCACCAATTGCAGATGCAGTCAAGGGTGATATTAAAATCCTCGCGGATTCGGGTATTCGTAATGGTTTAGACGTGGTACGTATGCTGGCGTTGGGTGCGGACACCTGTATGCTCGGTCGTGCTTTTGTTTACGCATTAGGTGCTGCGGGTGGAGCGGGCGTTTCAAATCTTTTAGAACTGATTGATAAAGAAATGCGTGTTGCCATGACTTTAACGGGCGCGAAAACCATTGCAGATATTACATCTGATTGTTTGGTGAAGTTAGAGAAAGAGTTGGCTGAGTAAGTTTTTAATAATTTCTATTGTATGAAAATGGATAGTGTGAAGTTGTTTTAATTCACAATGTAAATCTCCCCTAACCCCTCTTTATAAAAGAGGGGAATGTTGCAAATTAATTGATTGTAAAATTTGCAATACTCTCCCTTTGTAAACGGAGGGGCTTGTTTTTACTTGAATTGATCTAGGTAAAAGAAAAGTCCCCCTTTGGAAAAGGGGGATATAGGGGGATTTCAAATATGGAATTTATCTTTGCACTTTGAATTCGAATATAAGAAGTTAAATGAATAAATAAACATTATTCCTTAATTAAAATTTGGAATAGGAAAACTCCTTATGCAAACTCAATTATCTCCACCGCAAACTATTCAAAAGCTCATAACTATTGTTGGTAAACAACACGTTTTAACTGACGATAAAGATACACGTTTATACCGCCAAGGTCGTCGTTACGGTGCAGGGAAAGTACTGGCTGTTGTTGCACCGGGCTCATTACTTGAGCAATGGCACGTACTGCAAGCAGCTGTAGATGCAAATTGTATTGTGATTATGCAGGCCGCCAATACTGGTTTGACAGGTGGTTCAACGCCTTTTGGTGATGACTATGACCGTCCTGTGGTTCTGATCAGCACGCGTCGTTTGGTTGGCATTCAGGTGATTAATAATGGTCAACAAGTCATTTGTCTACCGGGTGCGACATTAGACAAGCTTGAAAAAGATTTGGTGCCATTTAATCGTGAACCTCATTCGGTGATTGGTTCTTCGTGTATTGGGGCATCGGTTTTGGGCGGCGTGTGCAATAACTCAGGGGGTGCTTTGGTGCGCCGCGGTCCTGCCTATACAGAGCTTGCACTGTATGCACGAGTGAATGAGTCAGGTGAATTGGAGCTGATCAATCATTTAGGTGTCAATCTTGGCAATACGCCTGAAGAAATCCTCACAGCGCTAGAAAATAAAAAATATCAAATCAATGACATTGTGAATAATTCAAGTTGCTGTGCATCAGATCAACGCTACTCACATGATGTTAAACAAGTCGATGAAAATACACCTGCACGTTTTAATGCAGATCCGAGTCGACTATTTGAAGCATCAGGTTCAGCGGGTAAAGTCTGCGTCTTTGCCGTACGTTTAGATACCTTTGAAAAAATTCCTAGTCAGGTGTTTTATGTGGGAACCAATTCACAAGATGATTTAACAGAAATTCGTCGTTTTCTACTAAAAGATCTTGCACGCCTCCCGATTGCAGGTGAGTACATTCATCGCGTGGCATACGATATTGGGGCTGAATACGGTAAAGATTCTTTTGTATTTATCGAAAAATTTGGCACCGCAAAAGTTCCTGCTGCTTTTGCCATGAAAGATAAAGTCGATGGCTATTTAGAAAAACTGGGTTTGCAAGGTTTATCGGATAAAGTTTTACAACTCGTCACTAAATTTATGCCGAATCATCTGCCAAAACGTATGAATGAGTTTCGTGATTTATATGAACATCATTTGATGATTCGTATTGAAAATCAGGATGTTGATCAAGTTGATCAGTATTTGAAAAGGTATTTTTTAGATAGAACGTCAGGCAATTATTTTAAATGTACGGATGAAGAAGGACGCAAGGCATTTTTACATCGTTTTGCGGTGGCGGGTGCTGCCATTCGATATCGTGATACGCATCGTTCAGAAGTGGAAGACATTGTTGCATTGGATATTGCATTACGTCGCAATGATCGTGAATGGGTGGAAACTTTGCCGAACGCCATGGATGAGCAAATTATCCATAAACTCTATTATGGACATTTTCTCTGTCATGTTTTTCATCAAGATTATATTGTGAAAAAAGGTGTAGATCCTTTGGCAATGGAACATGCAATGTGGCATTTACTCGATGATCGTGGTGCTGAATATCCTGCGGAACACAATGTTGGACATTTATATGTGGCTAAGCCTGCATTAAAAAATCATTATCAAAAACTGGATCCGACTAATAGTTTTAATGTCGGGATTGGACAAACCAGTAAGCTGAAACATTGGAAATAATGCTTTTAAAAACAACATGCCGTGATGTGAAAGTTCACGGCTTTTTTATGAGTGAATAATTTATGCGTAACACGGTATTGACCATAAAGGCGAAGAATATTTTCTAAATTGTCATCCCAAAATATAAAAAAAACGCTAAAGTGTTATGCAACAAGTTGCAAAGCCAAAATAAGGATTCAGCATGACAACGACTAGCTATGCAAATATTTTAAAGCCTTTACATTTGGGTTTTACCACGATTAAAAACCGTGTCGTGATGGGGTCCATGCATAGTGGGCTAGAAGATCGTTTTTATAATTATCCTAAGCTTGCAGCTTATTTTGGTGAGCGTGCGAAAGGTGGTGTCGGCCTGATTATTACAGGCGGTATCTCGCCAAACCGTCAAGGTTGGCTGTTACCTGCTGGCGGTACCATGAATACGTTAGGTGATATCGCTCCACATCGCTTGGTGACCCATGCCGTACATAAACATGGCGCCAAAATTTTAATGCAAATCTTGCATGCTGGGCGTTATGGCTATCAGCCTTTTGCAGTGTCAGCAAGTCCGATTAAATCTCCGATTTCACCTTTTAAACCACGTCAATTAACGGACAAACAAATTCTTTCAACCATTGATGATTATGTCAAAACTGCAAGCCTTGCACATAAGGCCGGCTATGATGGTGTTGAAATTATGGGGTCAGAAGGCTACTTGCTGAATCAGTTTTTAAGCCGTCATGTCAACCAACGGACAGACCGTTGGGGCGGTGAAATTGAAAATCGTATGCGCCTTGCAGTTGATATTGTGAAATCGATACGTGCTGAAGTGGGTGAGAAATTTATTATCTGCTTCCGTTTGTCATTGCTTGATTTGGTTCATGATGGGAACACTATGGCAGAAGTCATTACTGTTGCCAAAGCGTTGGAAGCAGCAGGTGTGACGTTGTTGAACACGGGGATTGGTTGGCATGAAGCACGTATTCCGACAATTGTGACCTCAGTGCCTCGCGCAGCATTTGTGGATTATACCGCTGAAGTCAAAAAACATGTTGCGATACCTGTCATTGCGTCAAACCGTATCAATATGCCAGATACAGCTGAAGAAATTTTGGCTTCAGGCAAGGCAGATATGGTGCAAATGGCACGTCCATTCTTGGCAGATCCATTTTGGGTGAATAAAACTGCGACCAATCGTGTCGATGAAATTAATACGTGTATTGCCTGTAACCAAGCCTGTTTAGATCATACTTTTAAAAATCAGCGTGCGACGTGTTTGGTCAATCCACGAGCGGCATATGAAACAGAATTGGTTTATTTAAAAACCAAAAAACCGAAGCGTATTGCAGTCGTCGGTGGTGGCGTGGCAGGTATGTCTGCTGCAACGGTAGCGGCAAGCCGAGGTCATGCCGTGACTTTATTTGAAGCTAGTGCAGAGGTGGGTGGTCAATTTAACTTGGCAAAAGTCGTTCCCGGTAAAGAAGAATTTCACGAAACGATTCGCTACTTTAAAGTTCAAATCGAAAAAACGGGTGTGGATTTGCGTTTAAATACGCGCGTAAACCGTGAGCAACTTGAACGTGAAGGGTTTGAGGAAGTTGTTATTGCAACAGGTGTAGTTCCTCGCAGCTTGAAAATCGAAGGTAGTGATGCACCGAATGTTTTGTCTTATGCAGAAGTGCTGAAAGGCGCAGCTGTGGGCAATAAAGTTGCTGTGATTGGTGCAGGCGGCATTGGCTTTGATGTATCTGAATTTTTACTCAAACCACCACATCAGCCACAACCAATGCCTTTAGCGGATTGGCAGCGAGAGTGGGGTGTCGATCCAAATCCGAACTATGTAACAGAAGGCGGTATGCAGGCTGCTGAGATCGAACCTCCTGTTCGTGAAATCTACTTATTACAACGTAAAACAACTGCACTCGGTGCAGGGTTAGGCAAAACATCAGGTTGGGTACACCGTGCACAATTAAAGAAAAATGCGGTTCGTATGCTGCGTGGTGTTCAATACAAAGCCATTAGTGATGAAGGGCTTTGGGTTGAACATGCAGGGCATGATCAATTATTACGTGTAGATACGATTGTTGTCTGTGCAGGTCAGGAATCGGTGAAGCATTTGATGCCAGAACAGGGTGAGAAAACCCTTGCCAATTACCATATTATTGGTGGCGCAAAACTAGCAGCAGAGTTAGATGCGAAACGCGCAATACGTGAAGGTGCGGAGCTTGCGGCTAAACTTTAAGGATTTGGCGAAACAATATTCATTTGAAAGGTTTAGTTGTAATTTTTACTTGTCAGATGAATAAAACCTCCGTATTATGGCGCACATGGAAGCGTGGCAGAGCGGTTTAATGCACCGGTCTTGAAAACCGACGAGGGCGCGAGTCCTCCGTGAGTTCGAATCTCACCGCTTCCGCCAAATTCAAAAAAGCCCCTGTAGTGATACAAGGGCTTTTTTTTGTCTTAGATTTTAATTTGAGACGGCAATCTTATTCATTAGTATTTTTAAGCAATGCTAAAAATGGATATCAGACTTAAAATTCAAGTCAGAAATTAATACAAGGGTTGTCAAAGGTAGAATTAAAAGTAAGAGAAAAGAATGTTTATAGATTGATAGTGTAGAATTTATTTTTAATGGCCTATTTATTTAAATCTTTCACAAGCATTGGGCAGAGCTATGATCGCTTATTTTGAAAAAATATCAATTGTATTTTATTTGATCAATTGTTTTGAAGTGTTAGCAAGGCTTGGCAAGAGAATTGAAAGTGCTATATTTAAATCACGGTAGGTCATAAAACGACGCTACCAATAAGTTGGACGGATCAATGACAGCTCGTTGAGTTTAGTAATGTTTAAGATGTTTTTGAATATTACAGACAAGAAATCAGCACTAGCCTTCCAACATAGAGCCCGCAGCAATGCGGGCTTTTTAATGTCTTTCAAAATGTGAAAATATAGTGTTTTTGTCAAACAATAATTAAATAGTCAATCTATGTTATTGATATATATTTACTAAAGTAAAATAAGTTTACATTGCCATGAAATCTAACATTTACAAAGCAGGTTGTTGCGTAAAGGTGTGATATAAACAATTCAATTATTAAAACAAGTAGAGACGTCACTATGACACAGATGATCGATATTAAAGTGAAGGACCAATTTAGTCAGGTTTATGAAGCACAAGCTTTGGTGCGTAATCCTTCAGAAGAAGATTCAAGAGCGCTGTTTCATCGCATTGAACATATCATTATTGCAGGTGAAATCATCCTACCCAGTATCGAATTACTTTTTGAAAGTCAAAAATCGGACAGTATTTACAAGCTTTTAGAAGCTTAAATTGAATGAATAAAAAACTCACCTTAATGGTGAGTTTTTTTTTAGAGATAGAACTTTAAGCTATTTGATCTGCTTTAAATTGATTCAAAATATAAGACAGTAACTGATAGCGTGTCATCGGGTTGCTAGAAGACAGTTCAACGTCTTGTTTACGCACTTGAATTTCTTGAGTTAAAACACCAGCTTGAAAACGTTGTACGATCATATGATCTTTTGATACATCATGGTCGGTCAGCACCAGTTTTGGTCCAAGGTGCAAATGTCCAATCGCATCTAGACATTGTTCTAGGCTGCTATATAGGTTGAAAAGGATGAGTGCCTGATCATTAGAATAATTGGCTAAGTTCATTTTTATTATCCGTGGTCAAAAATTATTGAGCAGGAATAGTGTATACGAATTGAGCAATATTAATCTGTATGGATTATTTTTCATTTAATGTCTGTCTAGGTAACTTTGGTTAAATCATTGAGACAGCTTGAGTCTTTATGCAAAATAAGTTGAAAGTCGCTTTAAATTAAAGAGGCTTGAATACAAGCGGGACATCATAGCGAGCAAATTCTTCAATGATAGTGTTTAAAACCATTTGAGCTTGAGGTTCCGCTGCTGTAAAGGTGAGTTCTTGGTTCGTTTGGCTGTTGAAGCATTCAACTTGTTCTATACGCCAAATTGTTTCAATGGCTGTATTTTGAATGACCACACGTCTAGGCTGTAATTCATCACTAATTTTTCGTGGCATGACATAGGTAATGGCCAATTGAACATTAGGCAATTCGTCTTGTGAGGTTAAGAAGGTAAATACCCAATTGCCAATTTTGCTGAGTTGCATAGGATTATCGAAAGAATCAAATTCTAAACAAAACTGTTGTGACATTGACATGCTCAAACGCTAGGAGGTCGGTTTTATTCTTGCGATTTTTTACTGTTGATTGACATTAGGGGAAGGTCGTATAAAACAGCAGTTAAAACCATAAAAGAAATAAGTAAATCAATAAAGTTAATATAATTCAATTTCTTATATTGATATGTTTGAAAAATAACTCACCTCATTAAGTTGTTTTTTGAATGAGAAGTGAGGAAAAGTCTCTAAGTCAAACCAGTTGTTGCAGATTTTTTATACTGTAATTAATTTGCTGTAATGCATGTTGTAAGAGTTTAGGTTGAATATTGGATTCATTTAGACAGGTGATCCATTGCATCTGACAGGCTTTTAATTCTGCAATGTCCGTGGCCTGTTGAATATTAAGCATTAATTTTTTTGCCATCAGCCCACAATAACGCTGTAAGTAACTGCACATAAAGCTCTGTAACTCATCAAAATCATGCTCGATGAAATCAATGATTTGTTCTGCTAATACAGGGTTGTTTGATGTTATGTTTTCAGGTATGGCTTGTGGGAGTTGATGGGGTGTAGAGCCCATCGCCTCCATTGGTAGGTTGTTCGTCAGTGCGTGCTGAGTCTGAGTCTGAGGAACTTCCATTGTAGGCATTGAAAGTTCATTAAAAGTCACATGTTCTTGCGCTGTGAAATCGGATGCAAGGCTAAAGGTATTGAGATCGGACGTATTGCTAGGCGCTTTTTTAGGAGTATTAAAAGCAGAAAAATCTGAGCTTTGAAGGCGTAGATGATCATGTGCTGTAATTGGCTGAATCAGCCCAAGTTCCATTAGTTGCTCAAGCAATGTCACTTCAGCAATGCGCTGCTGATAATGCACAGGCATTTGGTTAAAGTCATCAGTACCAATTAAGAGTAGCAGACGACGTTGTCTTGCATTTAATGCGAGCTGTCGGTCTTTTAATGTTTGAAAACCCAGCTCAGTTTTTTGATAGTTGAACATGCCTTAATTCCATAGCTCAAAAGAATTAAGGCAATCCTATGCAGTAATAATGACAGTAATATTAAGAAAATATTAAATAATCAATGATTTATAAAGTAATGACAGCAGAATTTTCTAAAGCTTTACGTAGGTACGGGTCTAAGTCATCTTGACGTAATAGCCATTGCACATAGTCCGCAGGTAATTCAGCAATTGCAGTACCACGGTGTTTACCAAAATTAATACTGCGTGGAATGCGTGCATCTTCCGAAGCTTCGTATAATTCTTCGATGCTGTTGATTTTTAAGTGATGCACAATATGCATCAAAATATTGGCAGTTAAAATAATATCCATATCTGCGCGGTGAGCTTTACGGATCATTTCACGGGCTTTTTCACTGCCTTTGGTGATCATATATATCAAGGCAGAAATATTATGCGCTTCTGCATCAGGCCAAACACGACGAGCTAGCGCAAGGGTACAAATGGCTTTGATTTTTGAACTATCTACACCGCATTTTTCGAGCGCTCGAATATCGTAGTCGATATTATGCCCAATGATATATGTCGTCTCTGATGGGAGTTCAAAACTGCTGTAGTGGGGCTGACCTTCAAGATCTGATTCTAAAATATGATGTACAGCCATCGCTGCAAAAGAAATAGCTTCATCACAACGATATAGTTGATCAAAAATTTTAGATTTATCTAAGGTGATTTTGGTATCTGCCACCTGAATTGGAGCATAGGCAATCTCGATGGGTTGTCCATTTAGTGTATGGGTTTCTGTGTCGAGAATGATGGCTTGCATGTCCAGTTCCAGCATGTTGAATAATGTTTATGAATGTACATGATCACATCCATACTGACAAACCCATGCTGTGATTATTTGTAGGAATATTATGAAGATGGCTGCGCAGTGTTTAAATAATCTGCTTTTATCGCATCTGCCGAAATAAAACCTTTACAGCGGGATAAAGCTAAACCATCTTCTAAATCGACTTGTTTTAAAGGCTTTTGTCCATCTTGATATCCAAAAATGTCGCTAAGTGGATTAAGCACTAGAGTATGTTCACGATCAATGGCATGGTGGTTTTTCGGCTTTACTTTTGTGCATATGTTTGTGTAGTTGGCAGGGGGTACAGCATTTTTGTTGATTTTACATTTTGCTTTAACCTCCGAAAAATAGCCCAATCTGTATCCAATGATCAGAAATATAAGTTCAGCCATTTTTCTGAGATCGGGGTGGCTGATGTATTCGGATACTGTTGATTAATATCAAGTTAAAACAAAGTGTTAATTCAAGGTTATTTTAGTATATTAAAATAAGAGTAGTTGCTTAAAAATTAGGCTTGAACAAAAGTTTGTTCCATGTATTTAATGATTCATATTCAATGAAAAATTGACTTTAAAACAACAAACAAAATGATCATGGAATGAAAATGCTGCGTTTAACGGTTTTAGTCAGCAGTGCGCTATTTTTAGCAGCCTGCGGTAATGATAGTAATGACCAACAATTTAGTAACCCTGAAACAAACGCTGATCTCAATCAGATCAAAAATCCAGTGGTAACTACAACCGCCTATAGTCAAGACAATATGTCTGCTGTGAGTGCAGACAGCCGTTTGATGACCTATAAAATGCTAGGAGTAGATGGCAAAGTTGTTCAAGCCACAGCCTTAGTCTTTACCCCAAAAACTGTTGCTCCGGCAGGTGGTTGGAAAATTGTGGCTTGGGCACATGGAACGACCGGTGTGGCTGATAAATGCGCTCCGAGCCGACAAGGTTTGCAAGGCACTGAATATTTATTGCAAATGTTATTGGCAAAGGGTTATGTCGTTGTGGCACCCGATTATGAAGGATTAGGGGAACCTAGTGGACGTGAAAACCATCCTTATCTGAATCTAAAAAGTGAAGCCTTTTCGATTACCGATGCCGTTGTCGCTGCTCGAAGTTATTTAACCAGCCAAGGTAAAACGGTGTCGAAGGATTGGGTGTCAATCGGGCATTCTCAAGGTGGTCAAGCCGTGTTAGGTGCAGCTGAATTCGCATCGCGTGCTGACTTAAACTATAAGGGAACGATTGCCATAGCACCTGCAAATAATCTTGCGCTCATTCTTGACGCAGGCGAGAAGTTAGCGGAAGGTAAACCTGCAACTGTGCAAAGTATGATTTATGCACCTTTAGACAGTTTTACTGCGCAGATTATTGCGGGTATGCAAGGGCATAAAAACAGTGTGGATTATTCAAAAGTATTTAGTGGACATTTGGCTGCGATTGCACCTCAGGCTGAAACAGTGTGTTCAGGTGAGTTAACCAAGTTAATTCAAGATGACATGCTCAGTTATGCGAGTCAGAACACGACTTTGGATAACTATGGACGCATGCAGTCTGATTTCTTAACTTTAAAGCCAATCCAAAACTTTATGAGTGAAGGTTCACAGCCTTTAACGACAGCGGTGAAAACGCCGATCATCATTTATCAAGGTAAAGCCGATCAGACCATTCCAGCAGATGCGACTAAATTTATGATTAGCCTTGCTAAGCCGGGAACATCGATTGACTACCGTGAGCAAGCGACAGCAGATCATATCAGTATTTATACCGATAATCTGGCAAATTTTGTGCAAGATGTAGAGACTCTCATGCCAAATCAATAAGTTGATTTGACTTAAATAGTGCTCGTGCAGATTCAACACGGGCATTATTTATTTAAAAACAGCACAAACTTCCCTCTCTTATTTCTAAAACTTCATGCTACAATACGCGCCAATCTTAGCACGGCTTAAAAGCCCTAATTTAATAGGACCTCGCTAATGTTTGCCAACACCTCTATTGCTCAATTTGACCCTGAATTAGCTCAAGCGATCTCGAATGAAGATGCTCGCCAAGAAGCGCACATTGAGTTAATCGCTTCAGAAAACTACTGTTCACCTGCAGTAATGGAAGCTCAAGGTTCAAAACTTACTAACAAATATGCAGAAGGCTACCCTGGTAAACGCTACTATGGCGGTTGCGAGTATGTAGACGTGATCGAACAATTGGCCATTGACCGTGCTAAAGAATTGTTTGGTGCTGATTATGCAAATGTTCAACCACACGCTGGCTCACAAGCAAACTCTGCAGTTTACCTTGCGCTACTTAACCCAGGCGATACAGTTTTAGGTATGAGCTTGGCTCACGGTGGTCACTTGACTCACGGTGCTAAAGTTAGTTTCTCTGGTAAAACTTACAACGCAATTCAATACGGTTTGAACCCAGAAACTGGCGAAATCGACTATGAAGAAGTTGAACGTTTAGCTGAAGAACACAAGCCAAAAATGATCGTGGCTGGTTTCTCTGCGTATAGCCAAGTTGTTGATTGGCAACGTTTCCGAGATATCGCGGACAAAGTTGGTGCTTACTTATTCGTAGATATGGCTCACGTAGCTGGTCTTGTTGCTGCTGGTGTTTACCCAAGCCCAGTACAAATTGCTGACGTAACTACAACGACTACACATAAAACACTTCGTGGTCCACGTTCTGGTTTAATTCTTGCGAAAGCAAATGAAGAAATCGAGAAAAAATTACAATCAGCTGTATTCCCAGGTAACCAAGGTGGTCCTTTAGTTCACGCTGTAGCGGCTAAAGCGATCTGCTTCAAAGAAGCAATGGCGCCTGAATATAAAGCTTACCAACAACAAGTTGTTAAGAATGCGCAAGCAATGGCTGAAGTATTAATCGCTCGTGGTTATGATGTTGTTTCTGGCGGTACTAAGAACCATTTGTTCTTATTGTCTTTAATTAAACAAGACATTACTGGTAAAGATGCCGATGCTTGGTTAGGTGCTGCTCACATTACTGTGAACAAAAACTCAGTACCAAACGATCCACGTTCTCCATTCGTGACTTCTGGTATCCGTATCGGTACTCCTGCTGTAACAACACGTGGTTTTGGTGAAGCTGAAGTACGTGACCTTGCAGGCTGGATCGCTGACGTTCTAGACAGCAAAGGTGACGAAGCTGTGATTGCTACAGTGAAAGAAAAAGTTGCTGCTGTTTGCGCTAAATTCCCAGTTTACGCAAAATAAGTCTGACTTGAGAAAGCCCCCTCAAGGGGGCTTTTTTTATGTCATCAGAAAAATTCAAAAGTTATCTAAACATTTATATTTCTGATATAACGGAATAAGAGATAACAAAAAATTTGCCCATCGCTATAGATCTGTTGGCAAGGTCGCAAAGGAACTTTATATGAAAAAACCCAATATTATTCTTTCAGAACAAGATTTACATCGCTTAGAAACCATGTTGGAGCATCAGTCTAAGTTGACGCCGACGATGGAGCATTTGGAAGATGAGATGGCGCGCGCTGAAGTGGTTGCTCCACAAGATGTCCCTGCCAATGTGGTGAGTATGAACGCCAAGGTTCTCATTAATATTGCACCTGCGACAGAAGCAACCGAAATTACATTGGTTTATCCGCATGATTTTCGTGGCGATAAAGGCCAAGTCAATGTTTTGGCTCCAGTGGGCGCTGCCATTTTAGGTTTGGCTGAAGGGCAGGAAATAGAATGGCCGCAGCCTGATGGTCACTCCATGAAAGTCAAAATCATTAAAGTGCTTTATCAACCTGAGCGTGAAGGGGATTATTTATAATTCCGCAGCGATATACAGATAAAATCTACACACAAAGCCATCGATATTGATGGCTTTTTTTATTTTTCGATATCGCATTTTTAGATATGAAATCGGCAAAAGTTGTTAAGCAGATTTCATCACAACCATAGCAGTTTAACTTGGGAAAACTGTCAAAGAATTGACAGAGTCATGGGCACGAAGTCGGCACACTGTATTTCAACCACACCATCGTTGCTTAATAATTTGAAGAATAAGGTAGAGCCCTATGACACAATTAGAATCGAATCATTACAATCCGGACTATCAATATCAGCATATTGAAGTAAAACCTGTAACAGGTCGTATTGGTGCCGAAATTTCTGGCATTCAGTTGTCTGGAAATTTAGACAAAAGCGTGGTCGATGAATTTAATCATGCACTATTAAAATATAAAGTTGTATTTGTACGTGGACAGCAAGATCTCACCGATTTAGAACAAGAAGCCTTTGCACGACTTTTAGGAAATCCGTTGAATCACCCAAGTGTGCCACTCAAAGATGGTACAGCACATACGTTGTCAATTGACTCACGTGGTGGGCGCGCAGATTCGTGGCATACCGATATTACGTTTTTGCCCAATTATCCTAAAGCCACAATTTTAAGAAATGTAGTTGCACCTGAACATGGTGGCGATACAGTTTGGGCCAATACCGTGACGGCTTATGAAGATTTAAGTCCGGAGCTACAAAAGTTGGCGGAACAATTACGCGCTGTGCATAGCAACAGTTATGACTATGCGACTCCCAAAGGTCAGTACAATGAAGAAGATCGCCATTTATTCCGTACCGCGGTAGAAGTGGAAACCGAGCATCCATTGGTGCGTGTACATCCTGAAACAGGTGAAAAAAGTTTGGTTTTAGGTCACTTCTTTAAACGCTTCAGTGGGTATAGTCCGGTACAGTCACGTCGTTTATTTGAACTGTTTCAAGAGCAAATCGTGCAATGGGAAAATATTGTGCGTTGGCGCTGGGCGGTTGGTGATGTTGCCATTTGGGACAATCGTGCAACGCAGCATCGTGCCATCAATGACTATGGTGATGAGTTACGTATCGCCTCACGTGTCACCATTGAGGGTGATGTACCTGTCGATGTAAATGGTCAGCCGAGTACTGTGTTGAAGAATATACAAAACACGGACATTTCAAACTTGCGTTCAGAAGCAGGCCGTATTTATGAGAAAGCATCTTAAGTATTAGAGCGTCATTTAAAACAGCACAAAAATAGATAAATAATGCGAAAAACAATGGTTTTACATTTTTCAGCACTTGCCTAAGATCGATGAGATCTTAGGCATTTTTTTATAGACGTGAGCGATCAAAAGAACACAGCCCAACAGCATTTGTTGCAAATTTTGCGTAATGAAGACATCTTTCAGGGCTTTAGCGATCAGACTTTAGAACAGCTTGTACAACAGGTGAAATATTCACGTTTTCATGCACAGCAGCACATCTTAAAACAACAACAAATCGTGCAAGATATTAATATTTTGCTTTCAGGTACGCTACAAATTGGTTGGTTGCAAAATAATGGTGAATTGATTGTAAATGACTATATCCGTCGCCAGTCGGTATTTAATTTTGTCGCAGTCTTACAACAAAAGCCTTTGAATTATGATTATTTTGCTGCGACACATGTCGAGGTGGCAATCATTTCTGGAACAACGTTTTTAGCGGTTTTACAGCGTGATCCACAGGCGCTTTGGAATGTCGTGCAATCTCTCAGTCGACGTATGTATTTGATGTTTGAGCATAATCGTTATTTGAGAACGGCAACGCTAGAGCAGCGCATCGCAAGACATTTGATTCGACTCTATGAACAATATGGATGTCGGCAGGAAATTCCCCTGAAACTCAGTCAGCAGGAATTTGCAGAGTCATTTAATATTTCACGGCAAACGTTGAATAAACATTTACAGCAATTTGTCCAAACACAAGTGATCGCGTGGAATTATGGACAAATCGCGATTTTGGATCTTGAGCGTTTAAGGCAAATGAGTGAACTTGATGAATAACTAGATTTAAAATTTGACGAGAAGCCATGATCGCAAATGGCTTCATTAACCTTATCTAGATTAGTGCTTACTGATTTTATCCAAATATCCCATCATAAAAGCAGAAAAAACAAAGGTTAAATGCATGATGATGTACCACATGATTTTGTCATTGGGGATGTTTTTCGCATCCATAAAAATACGCAATAAATGAATCGAAGAAATTGCCACGATTGATGCTGCAACTTTGAGTTTTAATGAATTGGCATCCATGGTGCCGAGCCAGTTCAAGCGATTGGTCGATTCATTAATTTTTAATTGCGAAACAAAGTTTTCATAGCCTGAAAACATCACCATTACAATCAGTCCGCCCACCATAGTCATATCGACCAAAGAGAGGATGACTAAAATCAGGTCAGCTTCTGAATATTCTAAAATATGCGGAAGGACATGAATGACTTCTTGGAAAAATTTAATCGCGAGCAGTAGCAGTGCAAAGGATAAACCAAAGTACACGGGAGCCAGAATCCAACGTGCAGCATACATTGTGTTATGGAAAAAACGTTCCATTTAAGCCTCTAAAATTATTGATCTAATATTTGGTTCTAAAGTATATGGATTAAATTTTACGATAATTTTGATAATAATTCATGTAGAGTCAGTTGTTTAATTTAAATCTAGATTGAATCTTTGGGTATCTTAAGCTTGAATTCATCTGTTTAGGTCATCATATCCATTCATATGATGCTGTATGGCTGCTTTGGCGGATCTATAGGCAACGGTTGAATTTGATGGCGAAATTTGACTGATGAAATAGATGTATTTTTTGCAAAATACTACAAGACTTTTATGGCAAAACTTGTAGTATAAAAATGATTTTATTGAGTTTAATTGGCTATGTCACAAATTGATGTATTGGTGCCGTTAAAGGATATTACGGTAGATCGGGCGGAAGTGCTTTCGATTAAGCGGAATGACCTTGTGCCATTACTGACCGATCAATATCGTCTAAATCATTATGCAGATCAATTAATTCAAGCACAGTCGGTACTGCTAGATGGTGTTGACCCTCAGTTGACGAAGCAACTTAGTCAAACCATTGAGCAGTTGATTCAAGCCTTAGCCAATTCAAAAAAATATTTAAAAACACGCAAATTTAATGCCTTGCAAAAATGGTTAGGCATTGATTTGGAGTACGGTTCAGGACAAGTTGAATATTATAAAAATTTGGATCAATTGCTTGATCGGGCAAATCATCTGAGCCAAAAACTACAGTTAGAAATTCAAAAGTCCCAAGCACGTTTTAATCAACTACAAGGCTTACGTGAGCAAATGGCACGCTATATCGTCGCGGCTGAAGAGTTTTTGCTGGAATACCCACAGTTTGTGAAAAATCAGCATCCGCTTGATAACTTTGCTGAACGTTTATCGAAAAAGGTGAATACCTTGCAAACCTTACAAGCCAGTAATGATATTGCAATTACGCAAATGCAGCTTTCTCAGCAGCTTTCTTTTGAATTATTAGATCGATATAAGGAAGCTCAGCAGGTGTTGATTCCAGCATGGCAATATCATGTGAAACAAAGTCGTCAAAGTAACTCGACAAGTTCATTGGAAAAGCTTGATAATAGCCGTGAAAATTTGATTAAAACTTTAAAAAAATCATTAGAGAATTCCTCTAAGTCTTAGAAATATAAGGTGAGTTATGACCGATTTAGATGCCAAAAATTTACCCGTTGAAGTAAGCAAAGAGGTGACTGAAGAAAAGTTTCAGCAGCTCAATTTGCAGGAAATTGGCTTACAAACTTCCGATTTTCACGAAGTCGAAGCTGCACGTAAGGAATTGGCAGATTTAAGTCATAATAGTGTTGCCGAATATGGTAAAAACATTGCCACCAAAACGTCGACCTATACCGATGAATTGTTAAATTTGGTGCAAAATAAAGATTTAGATGCGACAGGTCAAAAGCTCAATCAGGTGGTACAAGTTGCACAGCAACTAAACACCACGAGCATTTTAAATAAATCTAAAAGCTCAGGATTTTTTGGTGGTTTACTGAATAAATTTAAAGGTGCTAAGCAAAGTTTTGATCAGCACTTTAATACCACCAAAGAGCAAATTGATGCGTTGGTCAAAGAAATTGAGACTTCGCAAAATGGCTTAAAAGCGCGTGTAAATACCTTAGATAAAATGTTTGAAGGCGTGCAAGACGAATATAAACAATTAGGGGTGTATATCGCCGCAGGTAAGTTGAAAGAGCAAGAAATTCAACAGGAAATTGCAAGCTTAACCACTCAAGTTCAAGATCAAACCACTACGCAAAAAATCTATGACCTCAATCATTTGGCAAATAATCTTGAAAAACGTGTGAGTGATTTACAGATCTTGCAACAGTCTGCAATGCAGACCTTGCCGATGATTCGCATTATTCAATCCAACAATTTGATGTTGGTCGATAAGTTTTATGCAATTAAAAACATCACATTACCTGCTTGGAAAAACCAAATTAGCTTGGCGATTTCATTGCAAGAACAAAAGAACAGCGTGCAATTGGCAAATAGCATTGATGATGCGACCAATGACCTGTTAAAACGCAATGCAGATTTGTTGCATCAAAATTCTGTCGATACAGCAAAAGCCAATCAGCGTTCAGTGATTGATATCGAAACACTTGAACATGTGCAAAATACCCTCATTAAAACCGTTAATGATGTGATTCAAATTCAGAAAGAAGGTGTACAAAAGCGTGAAGAAGCGACGACACGTATTCGTGCCTTACAAAACAATTTGAATCATTTGGTGATTGAATCGAGTGGTTCAAACCCTTCTTCATAAGCTTTGAGGGAGGTGAAAATATAATCTGAAGGAGTATGTCTTTGCCTCCCATTGATGAATATGCGCTAAATCCGCAGCAACTGGAAACAGGGCTTCAAACCATTAAGAAGCGTCAACGTAATTTAACGTTATTGACCTTAACCAGTGTTTCTGTGCTGATCGTTTCGGCTGTGATGCTGTTTATTCAGCATGATATGGTTTATAGCTTTTTTGGCCTAAGTTCTAGCGTACAGCAACTGCATATTCCCGTTAGTGCAGGTGAACTGGCATATCAACTCGGTGAGTCTTCCGACTATTTTTTAAACTTTTTATCCTTTATTGGTTGGTTATTTCTAAAACTCATCGTTTCATTTATTGGCGCATTTTTCTTGGTTGGTTTTCTAAAAAAATTTCAATTTTTTAGAATTCGATTCCAATCTTTTGTATTGAAATTTGTCGGCTGGATTTTATCGTTTATTGTGCTTTGGTCAGGCTTAACCTATGTGCAATATGACCTTAATCATGATGACCGTGCAGCAGATCAAAAATTGGTACATTATGAAAAAAATATTCAAGAAAGCCCGTTGGCTTTCGAGATGGAAGATGCACAATTGGCAAAACCCGTGCAAGCCTATTTACTTGCACAAGCTGCTTTGATGCATAAGCCTGTAGATCGTGCGACAGCCATTCCTTTGGTGCAATCCTTAATCAATGCCGAGCAACAAAATCCAGCAAAATTCCGTGAATACGGTTTTCAGCCTGAACAGCTCTGGGCAATGCAAAATCAGCTATTTGATAAAACCATGACACCGATGGCGCAAAGCGTGGAAAAACAAGTTCAGCAAGCCAATGTAGTAGAAGTTGTTGTACGTTGGCTGTTGATCGCCGTGATGGTACTCACGCTGGTTTTGAGCTTAATTTTGTATCTACTATCTCAGCATTTCAAATCACGGATTAATCGAATTGAGCAGGGACTTCATTAACAGGCCTATTTTCTTTTTAGATCATTGCATTGCTCAGAATAAAAATCCCCATCACATTGTATGGGGATTTTTGATCTTGGGTAGATTAACTTGCGCGATGAAACAGTTGTCGAAGTTCCTGTGTAGAAAAAGTCTGATCATTCACTTCGCCATCCACAAGGTAAAAAGGAATGGGGTGCTGTCCCTTTGATTTTACATATTGTGTAATTTCATGCTGACGGTCTGCAATATCTTTATGTTGAATTGAGCGCAGTACTTTTGAGCCATCTAAACCAATGCCTTCAATGATGCTTTTTAAAACCTGAATATCAGCAATATTTTGACCGTGTGCAAATAATGCATGGAATAAGGCTTGAGTCAGGGCATATTGATCCAGAATATTGTCCAAGGCCAAAATACCTTGTTGAGCCAGTTGACTGTTTGGCATACGTTTCATGTGCTCAATATTGATAATCACATCTTCGCTATAAGCGGCAAACTTTGTCATTTCGAGTTTTCGATTTGCTGCACTTGAGCCATACTTATTGGTTAAATACTGCAGCACATCTAAGCCTTGTTCAGGAATTTCAGGAACGCGTTGAATCGGCAATAGCTCTACACGGGTTGCTGTATGTTCATTCCAGTTTTGTTTTAACTTTTGAAATCCGACATAACTCATGGGATAAACAATATCAAAGACAAATTCAATTTTCATTATTTTCCTCACTGTTGATTTTATACTTGTAGATCGATGGCTGATTGATGCAAGGGATTGATTGTGGCTTTATTGATGGAACTCAAAAGCAGTCAAATCATCTGATATTTCCTTTGATTTAAAGCCGACTTGCTGAAATGAAACTTAAAGCTTTATAAAGATTTTGTAATTGATCAGGTCGTGCGTATGTCTTGCATAGGCTTGGTGTAATTTCAATAAAAAAGAAAAAAATGAGGGATTTATCACGATATATGTGTACGAAGTAAATCAATTTAATGTTATTATACGTATATATATTTATGATTTAGAAAGAAATTTAATCATTTGATTTGTAAAACCGATTAATTTTATAAAAACAAACCGTTTCACCTATTTAATGGTTTGTTCTATCATTCTCTCATCAAATAAATTTACTCCTCTGGAGACGTTAGCAATGTTAGATCAAAATACTTCTGCTCAATTAAAAACCTTACTTGAACGCCTTGAAGGCCCGATTGAAATCGTCGCGACTTTAAACGGCACAGACAAATCAGACAAAATTAAAGAATTGGTAACTGAAGTTGCTGCTTTATCTGATTTAGTGACTGCACGTTTTGACGGTAACAACAGCCGTGCGCCAAGCTTTGGCATTGCAAAAGCAGGTGAAACACCACGCGTATTCTTCGCAGGTCTACCGATGGGCCACGAATTCACATCTTTGATTCTAGCTTTGCTACAAACTTCAGGTTATGCACCGAAAGTTTCTGACGAAGTACTGAACACTATCAAAGGTCTAGGTCTTAAAACTGACTTTGATGTGTTTGTATCTTTAAGCTGCCATAACTGTCCTGACGTGGTTCAAGCACTTAACTTGATCGCAATTTACAACCCGGGTACAACTGCAACCATGATTGATGGTGCATTCTTCCAAGAAGAAGTGGAAGAACGCAAAATCATGGCTGTACCAATGGTATTCCAAGACG